>DATCXS010000335.1:0-2604 GCA_036565645.1 Mucilaginibacter sp. | reverse complement strand
GTCAGACGCTAAGAAAACGCAGGCGTTAGCTACATCCTCGGTTTCGCCGGCGCGTTTAAGCGGGATCGAGGCTGCCCAGCCTTCAACTACTTTGGGGTCTAAAACTTCGGTCATTTCGGTACGGATAAAGCCCGGTGCAATAACGTTGGTACGGATATTACGCGAGCCAAGCTCTTTAGCCATTGATTTCGAGAAACCGATGATACCGGCTTTAGAAGCAGCATAATTAGCTTGCCCCGCATTACCGTCGACACCTACTACCGAGCTCATATTGATAAACACACCTTCGCGGTTTTTCATCATAATTTTTGAGGCCGCTTTGGTAACGTTGAATATAGATTTCAGGTTAACTTCCAGCACATCATCCCACTGTTCTTCAGTCATGCGCATTAGCAGGCCATCTTTGGTGATACCGGCGTTGTTAACTACAATGTTCAGCGTGCCAAAATCGGTGATGATATCGTTTATCAGTTTATCGGCTTCGTCAAATTTAGAAGCATCGCTGCGATAGCCTTTTATTTTGGTGCCAAAGCTTTGCAGCTCCTGCTCCAATGCCTGGCCTTTTTCAACAGATGATAAATAGGTAAAAGCCACATTAGCGCCGTGCTCGGCGAATTTTTCAGCAATCTTGCGTCCAATTCCTTTTGACGCTCCGGTTATTAACGCGGTTTTTCCTTCTAATAATTTCATAAACTTTTAATCAGTTCTGTTTCGGGCAGCGAAGATAAGAATTTAGGTTGAAAAGTTAATGAAGTAGCAGGATAGCTATGATATCTGCGACGATATTTACTTTTGCTATCCGAAGCCTGCGGGCTATTACTATAATAGTTATAAACTCCGGACAGTTGGGGTCATCTACGTACCTATAAAGCAAAAAGCCCTTACAAATATGCAAGGGCTTCGTTGTTTATATTAATACCTGGTTAGTATTGCCACAAGTTAAGCTCCCAATCCATGAGTTGCTTCTTGATCCGCTCCGACTCGTAAAGCCGGTCAATACCTACTGCGTAATCTTTTATCCGCTCGTCTTTATCGTTAGATACCTTAACTACGTAACCGTGAAACAAGCGTTTCAGGAACACATCGTCAAAGCTCAGATCGGTAGCGTCGTTATTCCGGTTAAAGGCCTCATGCGTAACCAATACCTGGCGTGCTGCCGGGAAATAGATCCAAAATGCCGGTTGATAATCTAATGAAAGGTTAGCACCCTCAACTTTTTGTTTGATCATTGGTGCAATACCGATGATACGCGGCTCCCAAACCGAACGTTGCTTGTCAAAGATCCAGTCTTCTTTAATCCGATATTTGATAATGCTGTCAGGCTGGAACTCGCCGGCTACCATTTTCGAACCTGTTTTTTCGCCATTGGCGTTAATGATATTCACCAGAGAGCTGTCGGCCATTTTTGATTTTGCCTGGGCCGGGGTTAACGGAATAGCAAACCCATCACCATTTGGATCATCTTTGGTAGGGATGGGATCGTAAGCAGTCAGTTCGCCTGCCGCAATGGCATCCATCAACACATCAATTAACCTTGACTTAGGCGACCCCAAATAGGCGTTCACTTTTTCGCGTAGGTCAATTTCTTCCCACACACGTTTTGCAAATACAACATCCGACTCACGCACATTTGCATAGGGCGTTACCTTGTTATTTTGGATATTGCTCTTTTTATAGTAACCATCCAGGGGTCTGTCAAACGGCTTAGGCGGCGTTGCATCGGCAGTAATAGGCGCATCTGTTGGTTTCTTTGCTGTATCAGCCATAGATGTTTGCCTATTAGCAGTATTACCAATAGCTGGTGCTTGTGCGCCATTCGTTGCCGCCGGTTTTCTAACCGGAGCCTTTTTCTTTTTGGATTGCGCAAATGAGCTTACGCAAGCCAGGCAAAGTACAACAATCAAAAATCTACTTTTCATATGCCTTTAATTTGCAAATAACACTATATTATCTAATCCGCGTTGGGTACCATCCGGCCCTACTGCGACTATATCTTTAAATACCACGGTCGACCCCGGCGAAATACTGTTCAGTGCTGAATGCATCGCGCTGGTTAACTGGTTGCCGCTTCCGGTAAAACTCAACGGATCCTGGCGTGGTTTTATTACTAATAAAGTAAAACGTGTAACGTTAAACTTAGCATCAAACTCAAAATTATCTAAATGTGCAAATACAGCATCCTGCGCTTTAATATTAGCAGCGCTGGTTGTTCCGCCAGATTTAGCTGCAAACTCGGCCTTCGGGTCTGGTATACGTTTTACGCGGAAAGTTGTTGCACCTAAAACAACTACTTTTCCTTTTGATATCTCGCCCGACACATTTACTGTTGCATTACCAACTGCATTAACTGTAGCAATGTAACCATTACCTGAGGGCGTAATAGTGCCCCCTGTCATGCTTACACGCAGGTCTCGTTTAGCAATGCCCGGTGCCGATACCGATACCGGGTTTGGTACCCCGATATACAATACATTCATTTTATCGGGCGATACCACTGCCGACGGTCTTGCAACCGTATAAGTTTGAGGCTGGGTAGTATAGGTCTTAATAGTTCCGTCGTTTTGCTTAACTGATATAGTACCTATCCAGGTATGTACACCTTCT
>DATCXS010000039.1:0-9800 GCA_036565645.1 Mucilaginibacter sp. | reverse complement strand
CTTGACGGTGGCATATTTATGGATGCCACGCCAGCCGATAATAAATGGACGGCTAAATAAAAAGTTATTAAAACTTCACTGTCATCCTGAGCAATAGCGAAGGATCTTATATGATTTACTTGCAAAGTTTATAAGATCCTTCGCTCCGCTCACGATGACAATTTTATAAAACATCCTCCGTTGCACAATAGTTACCAACACCGCTTTGACATTTCTCTGTATAACCCGATTTTCGCGGTCCCAATAAAGTATTATGACGAGCCATTATAAGAAGATAGTCGCCGAGCTTTCCATCGCCGAAAAACAAGTTATTGCCACTGTTAATTTACTTGACGAAGGCGCCACCGTACCCTTTATTTCACGATACCGTAAAGAAATGACGGGTAGCCTTGACGAAGTGCAGGTGGCCGCTATCCGCGACCGCGTACAGCAGTTGCGCGAGCTGGATAAACGCCGCGAGGCTATCCTGAATTCGTTAAAGGATATGGACAAGCTAACGCCCGAACTTGAAGCGCAGATCAATGCCGCCGAGACCATGGTTTTGTTAGAAGACATCTATCTGCCTTATCGCCCTAAAAGAAAAACCCGGGCTACCGCCGCCCGCGAAAAAGGCCTGCAGCCATTTGCCGACCTGCTAATGGCGCAAAACAAATTTGACATTGAGGCCGAAGCCGAAAAGTATATATCAGCAGAAAAAGGTGTTGCCGGCATTGAGGATGCATTAAGCGGCGCTCGTGACATCATTGCTGAACACATCAGTGAAGATGCGGCCGTACGTAGCAAAATCCGGGAGTTGTTTATGGCGAAGGGTATATTTAAGAGTCGCGTAGTTCCGGGTAAAGAGGTTGAGGGTATCAAGTTCAAAGATTACTTTGAATGGGAAGAGGCGGTAAAATCGGCACCGTCGCACCGGGTGTTGGCTATGCGCCGTGGCGAGAAGGAAGAGATTTTGTACCTGGATGTAATGCCGCCTGAGGAAGAAGCTATCGACGTTTTGGAAAAGGCTTTTGTTACCGGCCATAACCCAGCTGCCGACCATGTGAAATTGGCTATTGCCGACGGCTATAAACGCCTGTTGCGCCCCTCGATGGAAACCGAGGTACGCCTGCTAACCAAGAAGAAAGCCGATGAAGAAGCTATCCGGGTATTTGCTGAAAATGCCCGTCAGCTATTGCTGGCCGCCCCGCTGGGCCAAAAGCGCACGATGGCTATCGACCCTGGCTTTCGTACCGGTTGCAAGGTGGTTTGTCTGGATGAGCAGGGCAAGTTATTGGAGTATACAGCCGTTTTCCCACATACCGGTGCCGGGCAGGCAAAAGAAGCCGAGAAGACCGTTCAGCACTTGTTTGAGAAATACAATATAGAAGCCATTGCTATTGGCAACGGTACTGCCGGCCGCGAAACTGAGCTGTTTGTACGCAAGCTGAATTTGCCAGGCGTTAACATCGTGATGGTGAATGAGAGCGGTGCATCGATATATTCTGCATCCGAGGTTGCGCGAGAGGAGTTCCCGGATAAGGATGTTACTGTTCGGGGTGCGGTATCTATCGGCCGCAGGCTGATGGACCCGTTGGCTGAACTGGTAAAGATCGATCCAAAATCAATCGGCGTGGGCCAGTACCAGCATGATGTAGATCAGAATAAACTTCAAGCCTCATTGGATGATACTGTGATCAGCGCGGTAAATGCGGTAGGTGTCGAACTGAATACTGCGTCTAAACAGATCCTGGCGTATGTATCCGGATTGGGGCCCCAGCTGGCGCAAAAGATCGTGGAGTACCGTGATGAGAATGGTGCTTTCAGACATCGTGAGCAGTTGAAGAAAGTACCGCGCCTGGGCGACAAGGCGTATGAGCAAGCCGCGGGTTTCCTGCGTATCCGCAATGCCGACAACCCTTTGGACGCCAGCGCAGTTCATCCGGAACGTTACCCGCTGGTGGCGCAAATGGCTAAGGACAAAGGCTGCACCGTGGCCGACCTGATACATGATGACAAACTGCGCCAAAGCATCCCCTTACAAAGATATATAACTGATTCTGTTGGCCTGCCTACGTTAAATGATATCATGGCCGAGCTGGCCAAACCTGGCCGCGACCCCCGCGAGCAGTTTGAGGCTTTCAGCTTTACCGAGGGCGTTAACGCTATAACCGACCTGAAGGCAGGTATGAAGCTTCCGGGTATTGTCACTAACATTACTGCCTTTGGTGCTTTTGTCGATATCGGCGTTCACCAGGATGGTTTGGTGCATTTGAGCCAGATCGCCAACCACTTTATCAAGGACCCTAACGAGGTGCTGAAAGTGCATCAACATGTTGAGGTTACGGTAACCGAGGTTGATGTTAACCGCAAGCGTATTTCGTTGTCAATGAAGTCGGACGAGCCTAAGCGCGATGATCGCCCGCGGAATCAAAAACCACAGCAGGGTAAGCCTGATTCCCGTCATCAGCCTAAACGTAAAGAGGCCGAACCTGAAACCGATATGGCGCTCAAATTAGCGGCTTTGAAGAATATGTTTAAGTAGGTGTTTTGTTTCACGCGCGTGTGCAACAAGTGAAACAAAATGAAACACCGTGAAACAAGAATATTGCCAATGTATTGATTTTTAATAACTTACAAACGCCGTGGGAAACAGTATGAAACAGGGTGAAACAAGATTTGTTATATGATCATGTCTGTGGCAGATCTGTTTGGTGTAATCATTACGGTTTATTACCTTAGTGGGGTCTGAACCAATTGCAGACCCCTACTTTAATAAACTGATTTATGATCGTAATAAGAAACTACGAAGAATTTGAAACCCATTTAGGCAAAGAGCTGGGCATATCTGACTGGCACACCATTACCCAGGAACAAATAAACCACTTTGCCGAAGCTACCATCGACCATCAATGGATACATACTGATGAAGAGCGCGTTAAAACCGAAAGTCCTTTTAAAGCTACCATTGCGCATGGCTATTTAACAGTATCGCTGTTACCTTATTTCTGGCATCAGATAGCCGATGTGCAGAATCTTAAAATGCAGATCAACTACAGTATTGAAAATATCCGTTTTGCCCAGGCGGTGGTGGTAAACAGCCGTGTAAGGTTAATTGCTAAGTTAGACGCTGTAGCCAACTTGCGGGGCATCACCAAAGCTACCATAGGTGTGACTATGGAGATTGAAGGTGAGAAAAAACCGGCTTACACGGGCGCTGTAGTTTTTTTATATCATTTCCAAAGTTAAATGTCCATCAGGTCAATCGCTTCTTAAAAAATCCTGCTAACCTGTTTTGGCTAAAGCCTGTACACTTGATGCTGTTTTCTGCCCTATAAAATGGTGCAATTTCATTGCCATTTGGCTTTTAGCCAACGGTTCACAGGAACAATCAGATGGCTTTAGCCAGGATCTCACGGCCGGGTTTTTAAAAGCGATTTCCCTGTTACATCCATTGTTCATGTTCGCTTTATCAAATATTATTTTAAATTTGATAAACCTTTTGATAATCAACCCCTAACTTCAGCTATCATGATGAAACGCTATTGCTTACCTTTATTGCTAATGCTTGGTTTAGGCATAGCTAAGTGCAAAATAGACGAGCCGGATCTATCAAGTATCCCGAATACGACAGACGGCTATCAGCCACTAACTAAAGGCAGCGCCTGGACCTATCATCAGGTATCAAGTACAGGAGCCTCAATGGACGAAGTTATGGAGATGAATGGCTCGCATACTGTCATCAACGGTAAAACTTATTATGCCGTAACCGACAAGGCAGATAGTTCAACCTACACATCATACTTTTATCACGGCGACGGCAGTTATTCGATACGTTCGGCAGTATTAGGCGGCGGCAAAGTGGTAGAGTATTTATATTTAAAGGATAACGTCGTCGCAGGGCAAACCTGGACTGCTCCAATTACTGACGATGGCAAGTTAGCAGGCTTTCCGGCACAGATAGCAGGCAAAATAGTTAAACAAGACACCAGCCTGGTGATATCCTCCATAACATTTCAACATGTTGTGCATACCCAGTTGCAGCTACAATATGATACCGGTACTGGTTTCGAGACCTCCCAACTCATTGACTTTTACATAGCTAAAGGAGCCGGTATAATTAAGATTGATACGGATGCCGGACAGCCTACCAACATAACGTCGCACCAGGAGATCATTAGCTGCAAAATTGAAAAATAAGATTCTGTAAGCTTAGTGCCATAATAGCTACGCGCTGCGCTTTAACTAAAAGCAGCTAAGTACATTTGTGTTCATTTACAGATATGAGCATAAACAACATTCGCTTAAGCGTACTGGACCAGTCGCCTATACGGAAAGGCCTTACCGCCGAACAAGCCGTACAGGAAACCATCGCGTTAGCAAGATATACCGATCAGTTAGGTTATACCCGCTTCTGGGTTTCAGAACATCATAATACCGGCAGCCTTGCAGGCTCGACACCCGAGGTGCTTATTGCGTACCTGGCTTCGCAAACCACGAATATCCGCATTGGCTCGGGCGGGGTGATGATGCCTAACCACAGTACATTAAAAGTTGCCGAAAACTTCAGAATGCTGGAAGCACTGGCGCCGGGCCGGGTTGATCTGGGCATGGGCCGCGCGCCCGGAACCGACCGTATTACCGCATCGATGCTAAATCCGTCTAACCATTTTGCCGAGCAGGATTTTGTGGAGCAACTAGCCGATCTGCGCAATTATTTTCACGACCGCGCCGCCCCAGGTACTATCCAGCAAAAAATACGGGCCATACCCCAGGTGCAAACAGTACCGGCCATGTGGCTGTTAAGCTCGAGCGGACAAAGCGGTTTGTTTGCGGCTCATTTTGGCATGGGCTTTTCGTTTGCCCATTTTATTAATCCGGTTGGCGGGCCGCAGGCGGTACAGTTATATAAAGAACGCTTTCAACCGTCCGAAGATCTGCAGCAGCCCGAAGCCAATATGGCCATATTTGTTTTTTGTTCTGACGATGAGGAAAAGGTAATGCAGCACAAGGCTTTGATGGATCACCGGTTTATTCAATTTGAGCGGGGCATGGGCCTTTTGCCATATAATTATGAAGACATTAAAGATGTTGAATATACGCTGCAAGAACAGGACCGCATACGTTATAACCGCCAGCGTGTGGTGGCCGGCTCGCCAGGGATGGTGAAGAACCGGCTGGCGCAATTGGCGGAAAGTTATGGTGTCGGGGAAATTATTGCGGTAACTATTACCGAAGATTTTGATGACCGCCTGCAATCCTATAAACTACTGGCCGAGCTGTTTGAAATAAAAAACCGCCCCGAGAATTGATCTCGGGACGGTTACATTTATTATAGATAGGTTTAGGTGTAGCATAGTCAAAGCAATTGAAGTTGCGTAAAGCCCTCTCGCAGGGCGGGAATCAGTGATGGGATAAGATTTAGGTTGACCATTTTTGTTTTAAGAACACACAACAAACAAAACACTCAACTTGCAATTGCTTTGACTTTGCTTTAAAATATTTTTATTTAATAGTTATTTTAATAATATTATCAGCACCGGTATTAACAACATATAAGTTTCCCTGCGGATCAAACGCCATACCGTCGGGGGCGTTTAATACCGGACCGCTTAGTAGCGTGGTAACGATGCCATATTTATTCACCATGCGAATGGCATAGCCCGTTGTACTATTCCCGTCGGCTACAAATAGATTGCCCGCAGCGTCGGCAATAATATTTACCGGATCAACAAACTGAGCAGAGGCACCAGAGCCATCAACTAACCCCGCGTTTCCTGAACCTGCTAGAGTAGTCACCAAGCCCGACTTATCGATTTTTCGTATGTTTAAAAATTGACGGTCAGATACGTATATATTTCCTTCGCTGTCTACGGACAGACCCTGTAAGTCGCCAAATTGGGCCTGGTTACCCACGCCGTCTTTAGTACCTACCGAGGCACCGCCTGCCAAAGTTGTTACTGCGCCGGTTGTTGTAATTTCGCGGACACGATGAGTATCTGTAGTGTAAACATTGCCGGCATCATCCAGGGCAATTCCTATCGGAACTAAAAACTTGGCTGCGCCTCCAACGCCGTCAGCTATTCCATTTTCTCCACCGGCTAAGTTACCGACAATACCACTCGGAGCTACGCGCAATATTTTTCCGGCAGTTTGGTCGGCCACATAAATATCTCCGGCACCTTCAGCTTTATGATAGCTACTACCCCATAACGAGCCAAACTGATAATTGCTGTTATTGTATAATGTTATAGCTCCACCGGGAGTTATTTGATAAACGCCTTTAGGGTTCTCGCCAAATAAATTGCCATTTTCGGCAAAAGAAATATGTTCGATTTTAGTTGTAAGTGCCAAATAGGTGCTTGCGGTAGCGGTCAGTATTTTAAAGTCGGTAACCGAACTGACTGTGGTATCACGTGTTTTAATTACTACAGGGCCGGTTACTGCATTTAAAGGCACGGTGATATAAATAGTTTGTGAGTTTGCCAGGTTAACGGTAGCCACCGCACCGCCTACGGTTACTATATTATTGGCGGCAACAGGATCAAAATTAAAACCCGTAATTTTTACTACCGTAGTTGGCAAGCCACTGGCCGGGCTAATGTTCTGGATAACAGGAATATTATCGCCGCCGGTATATGTGGGGTTTGAGTTAACGTAAGGGTTATTAGGGTCGGCCTCATAATGCGGCAGCTTCTTGCATCCTGCATTAAAAGTCAGTATTAGTAATGCAATCAGCCCAGCAATTGTTGAGTTTACCAGCTTTAAGATTTTCATGACGGTTAGTCTTAGGTTAAAAAGGTTATTTGGTTTGGTTTTATAAATTTAAAACAAAATATAAATAAGTTGTTGCATCATATTTGCAAATATGACTTATAAGTCAGTAGGTAGATGAAAATCACATTAAATACATCAAATTATGAAGTAAATACCCCGAAAGCAGCAACCGTATTTATTTAATAATAAGTTTAATAGCCAATAAAAACTAAAATGGTATCTTTGCCGTTAATTATAATACACTTTTAAAAATCCATTTCAATTCGTGATTATCTTAATATTTTTCCTGGCGCACTGGTTCATGTCGCTATTTTTCCAAACATTTTTTTTGCATCGCTACGCATCCCACAAAATGTTTAGCACTCACAAAATAAACGAGCGTATTTTTCATTTGTTCACCTTTATCTGTCAGGGATCATCTTATTTAAATCCGCGGGCTTATGCTATCATGCACCGTGAGCATCATGCATATAGCGATACCGAAAAGGATCCGCATTCGCCTTATTTCTTCACTGATGTTTTCCAGATGATGTGGCGTACTGCGCAGAGCTATAAATTGTATGAGAAACGCCTGAAAGAACCGGACGCGCAATTTGCCGGCTATTTCCCCGAGTGGCGGCTGGTTGATTATTGGGGGTCAACTTACGTATCGCGTATTTTGTTTGGCTTGGGTTACGTTGCCTTTTATATTGCATTTGCCACCCATTGGTGGATGTTTCTGTTATTGCCTATCCATTTTATGATGGGACCTATACACGGCGCTATTGTAAACTGGTGCGGCCATAAATATGGTTATGCTAATTTTGATAATGGCGATAAATCGAAAAACTCTTTTCCGCTTGACTTTTTAATGCTTGGCGAGCTGTTTCAGAACAACCACCACAAACGCCCGAATAGTTCAAACTTTGCTGCTAAATGGTATGAGTTTGACCCGGTTTATCCGGTAATGAAAGCCATGCATTGGGTAAGAATCATCAAACTACGAAAGCCTGCATCGGCATAATATAAAATTAAAGAGAAAAGGTAAAAGGAATTTGTAAACTGACAATCCTTTTACCTTTTTGGTTTTACGTGCAGCAAAAACCTTTTACCTTTATCCTGTTTACCTTCAAAAACACACAATGAAAGTATCTTCATTAGCCCAAAATTTACGCGGCTCGGAAATTATCAAAATAGCGGGCGAGATCAACGAATTAAAACGCCAGGGACAAAATATTGCCAACTTAACCATTGGCGACTACGATTCAAACATTTATCCCATCCCCGACGAGTTGAAGAAAGGCATAGTTGATGCTTATGCAGAAAACCAAACCAACTACCCACCAGCCGATGGTGTTTTGTCGCTGCGCGAAAGTGTATCGGCATTTTTGAAAAGCCGTTTGGGTTTGAGCTATAAACCTAATGAAATCCTGATCTCGGGCGGATCGCGCCCATTGATCTACTCTACTTACCTGGCTGTTGTTGACGAAGGTGATAAAGTAGTTTTCCCGGCGCCGTCATGGAACAATAACCATTACTGCGATTTATTGAAGGCTGAGGGGATTATGGTACAAACCCGCGCCGAAAATAACTTTATGCCTACGGCGGATGAATTACGACCCCATATAAACGGGGCCTCTTTACTGGCACTTTGCTCGCCGTTGAACCCAACAGGCACCATGTTTAACAAAAAAGATCTGGAAGAGATCTGCGACTTAGTAATTGCCGAAAACAAAAGCCGCGCAGCCGGCGAGAAACCGCTCTACTTTTTATACGACCAGATCTATTCGCAATTAACTTTTGGAGATAACCGGCATTTTGACCCGGTTACCCTGCGCCCCGAGTTGCGCGATTATGTGATATTTATTGATGGTGCATCTAAATGCTTTGCTGCTACCGGCGTACGTGTCGGCTGGGGTTTTGGCCCTGAGGCTGTTATCAATAACATGAAGGCTATTGTTGGCCATATGGGTGCCTGGTCGCCAAAGGCTGAGCAGGTGGCTATGGCTAAATATATCATGGACGAAGCTTCGGTAAATTCATACCTGACTAAGCTTAAATCCAACGTGCAAGCAAGCTTAAATGCATTGCACAACGGTTTCCAGCAATTAAAAGCCGAAGGTTTTGCGGTTGACTCGATTGCGCCCATGGGGGCCATTTACCTGACGGTTAAGATTGATTATGCCGGTAAAAAAGCTCCGGACGGTGCTATACTGAGTAACTCTACTGATATTAACTTTTACCTGATCAAAGAAGCTAAGGTTGCCTTTGTGCCATTCTCTGCTTTTGGTACCGGGGACGATGTCAGTTGGTTCCGCGCTTCGGTGGGGGCCTGCACCTTGCAGGATATTGAGGATGCTATACCGAGAATAAAAGCGGCATTGACGAAGCTGAGTCCCCGCTAAAGAGTTGTAAAAATGGCTTAAGGTTTGATTGGTATATAATACTTTAGGGTATCCTGAGCGGGCAGTATCGTACCTATGGCACGATACTGCTTGTTTCTCTATAATCCTACCTAGCTTTTGCTCCTAAGCCGATAAATAAACT
Source organism: Mucilaginibacter sp. (assembly GCA_036565645.1). Classification (GTDB taxonomy): domain Bacteria; phylum Bacteroidota; class Bacteroidia; order Sphingobacteriales; family Sphingobacteriaceae; genus Mucilaginibacter. Next base: position 521 of record DATCXS010000039.1, on the reverse strand, counting down.
AAGATATTTCAGGTGTAGTCCCTATCAGGTATGCTGCACTTTTAATCAACTCCTAACACTGGTTTAATATTTGCGGTTGATATTTACAAAAAATCATCATAGACAATGACTACAGATGTTAATTACTGGTGGGTTGGCGTGCTTATTATAGCAATTGCGGTGCTTATTACATGGCTTATCAGACGCGACCGTAAGGACGAAAAAGAATTCAAGAAAGAGATTATCCAATCAGAGATAAAAGCTGATGAACACAAGGAAATAAAAGATAGCGACATAACACCTTGAACGGTTTTAAAACTTTATATGTGCGTTCATAGCAAATTAGTTTGCAAGATGCCTGATAAAATATGTCATTTTCTCCTTTAGAGGCCGTGGGTTTTATAACTCAGCGTGTCGGTAGGGTGCAAACAAAAACGCCATTATGAACAATCATAACGGCGCTTAACAAAGTTTTCAAGAATACATCTCTTAAGACATCTTCAATTTCTTCTGTATATCGGCTACATAGCCTTTAAATTTCT
>DATCXS010000072.1:0-11067 GCA_036565645.1 Mucilaginibacter sp. | reverse complement strand
ACAGAGAGTGGCCGGCCGCTGACATAACGGCCGGTTAGGTCCAGTTGAAAATATTTAGACAGGTCAAACATGGATTGCAGCATTGCCTGATGCTGCGGGTCTGTTCCCTCAAAGCTGGTGTCAAAACTATGCCCGGGTTTGTCGCTGATATTTTTATGGAAAAAAGTGTATCCGCCGCGTAAGCGCCAATTATCAAGTACCTGACAGAGACCAGAAAACTCAAAACCCTGCGTATTACCTTTCATGCCGTTTTGTATAAGGTAAGTTTTGGTGTTTGGGACAACCTCGACGCTATACAGATCATCATAGATGTTATAAAATGCGGCTAATGATAAGGATGTTTTTTGGCTGGGCTGTACCCTATAGCCAAGCTCATAAGCAGTTAACTTTTCTGATACAAAATTTGGGCCGCCGCCCACATTTTGGGTAGTTGGCGGAACGGGATAAGTAGGGATATGATAGTCTACATCAATGCGGCTTGGGGTGCGCACAGCGCGCGAAACAGCGGCCCAAATAGTTTGTTGCTGGCTGGGCATCCACGTCAGGCGCGCGCTGGGCTGCCATTCAAAGCCGGTATAAATATCGTTGAGCAGTTTGGTGCCAAGGGTTAGTTTAAAAAAGTCCGGTACCAGTTTAATCTCATCTTGAACAAAGAAATTATACAGTTGTAAATTTCTTTTGGCTGGTAAAAATCCGACGAAAGTCGTCATGTTTTGCGAATGGTCCTGCATTAACCGGTATTCGCCGCCCCAAAGCAGGTCATTACTTTTTCCAAGCCGAAGGTGATGTTGCAGATCAATGTCATAAGTTTGTATTTGGTCATTGATGGTGCTCGGTAAATCGCGCCGCCAGCTACGGTCATAATAGGCGTTCAATTGCAGGTCGGCCCGGTTTGAAAAAACGTGCGCCCATTGCGCCATCACATTCTGCTCATCAAAACTACTCGGCCCGGGTTTGGTATATTCTGTGCCACCTTCAAAGTTTGCCTGAAAAGAGATCTTATCCGGCCCGCCGGCATCGTAATCCATCCGCAGGCCGCCTTGATTAAGGTTCCAGTTATCAGCATTATTCTGTCCGTTGGCCTTAAGGGTTGGATCCAGATCATTGCGCTGCAAGTAAACGCGGTAGGTAATGGAAGAGCTGATGCTGCCACCATAACGGGCATAAATCTGATCCCGTAAATACCCTCCGGCGGCTGCCGACACATAAAGCCCTTGCGTATCTTTAGTTTTTTTAGTAATAATATTGATTACGCCGTTAACTGCATTAGCTCCCCAAAGTGTTCCGCCCGGGCCGCTAATTACTTCAATTCGGTCAATGTCTTCCAGCGGTACGCTTTGTGCATCCCAGTAAACTCCGGCAAAAAGGGGACTGTAAACTGTACGCCCGTCAATCATCACCAGCAACTTATTCGAAAAAACATTATTGAAACCCCGCGCACTGATGACCCAGGCATAAGAATTATATTTTGCTACTTGTAAATTCGGAGAAAGAGACAGAGCTTCCGGCAAATTGGTTGCGCCCGAGCGATGGATGTCCTCCTGGGTAATTACTTGTATAGCCGAGGCCACCTCCGAAAGCTTCTCAGGTTTTTTTGAAACCGAGGTTACCTCAATATTCATTAACTCCTCAAACGACATTTTTTTTATATTGTCCGGAGATAGTCGACTATAGTCAGACTGAGCGAAAACAGGAGTGAGCCATAAGCTCAGGCAAAAGTATAATATTGCAATAGGGTAAACCCGTTTTAGAAGATACATAAGACATGATCAGGCTGTGTGTAAAGTAAACCAAACAAAGTAAGCGTAATTTAGTTTTTTTTAAATATAATTGGTAATCCTAAAAACCATTTGGCATAATTTCTTTTCAGTCGTAAATAAAAGAATAATAATAGTAAGTGTAACGCTTGCTAAATTTACTTACCCGATAACTTTTTGCAGGAGATTGAAATGGTTTTCATCTAAATATACGAACGGGAGCCTGTTATGCCTGGACAGAATTTACCATTACATTTGGGTTGTAATTCTTTCTGGTGATTTCTTACTTACTACCGGTTTATTAAGCATAACCCCGTTTTATGAGGTATTTCGCACCTGCCTCAAAAGCATCATCGCCAGGTACAGAAAAGCCGAAAGTATCAGCCAGCCGATTGGTTATATTAAAAGCAAAGCAAACTGCCAGCGCATCTTCAATCTGCGTGGCGCTTACCCCGGCAGCCATCATATTACGGATATCATCGGGGGAAATTGCTTGTTCGCGGGTCAACTTGCCTAACATCAATAACGTAGCGCTAAGTGCCGGCGCAATAGGCGCGGTTAATACATCAGCAAGCACCTGCTCAACTTTAGCGCGATCGCCATAAGCGTTTGCAGAAACGGCAGAATGCGCTTTAATACAAAAGGTACACGCATTAACGCGGGATACGAACGCCGCCATCAGTTCACGGTCGCCTACCGACCATTGGGATGGGCCGCGCATTGCGCGTTGCGTAAATTGTTTTGCTGGCGTTCCATAAAAATCAGGACGGTAAAATACCAGTTTGGCAGCATCGGGCAAGGGGTAACCTGAGATGGCTTTGATAATAGAAAAAAGAACCTTCTTGCCAAATTTGTAGCCGCTATTCAATATATCAAGACGCATGCGCACCACCTTCCTTAATCGCTTCAGCCAATGCGGCTAAACCGCTTTGATATTGCCGGGAAGCCTGGCCTACGGCTGCGCACACAATCAATTCAAACAACTGGTCTTCGCTCATGCCGGTACGTTTTACTGCCTTAATATCACTATCGGTTACTTTATGGGCCTCAAGCGCCACCTTGTTGGTCAATGTACTTAAGGGTTCGGCCAAACCGGCATTATCAAACGCTGCCTGTCTTTGTTCTGGGGTGCTTTCACCTTTTCCGTACAGGATGCGCTTGGTAAGTTGATGATAAAGTTGCTGGTAGTCCGGTGCTATTTCTTCTTTTTTCATAGCGTTTGATTTTCAAAATGGAGTGCTTATTATAAGTTATTGACAAACAATATAGTGTAAAATCGGCATAATGAAGTAGAATAGCTGTGGCGTCTGTCCGCTGTTTTTCTTTTCAACCGTTATCACTGTCATAAGCTCAAAAACCAGACACCGCATGCGGCGTCTGGTTTTTATCGATAGTAATTTTACAGTACAATATTCAGGAATAAACCGGCTTATTTTCCAGCGATTCAGGCATTTACCCGGTAATTCTTATCTTCGTTTTTGCTGTTTTTCGGTGAAATATCCCATACACTTTTTATTAAAGGTACTAAGCAGATAGGTTTATTTTGCGATTTCGCTTACCTGGTAAATAGTTGCGAATGACTGTATACAGTGTTGTCAGATCAAAAGGCTTTTTCAGATAGCCGTCAAAACCCAATTTGCTGTATTCTTCATCAATATGGTTATCGCAGCTAAAAGCAATGACCGGTAGACGCGGGAAATGCGATTTTATCCAATGCGAGGTTTGCTTACCGTTGTAATGACTGATCCAGCAGTCGAGCAAAACTAGTTTGGGATGATGCCTTCTGATCAATTCCAGGATGTTTTCCTGTTGGTGGGGCAATGTGGCAACCCGGTAGCCCTCCATTTGTAATGCAACGGTCAGTACCTCTAAGGTAGCTGCATCCGTTTCCTGTACCAAAATCGTTTCCATGAGCTTTCTAATTAAGCGTAAATAAAAATAGAAACCTGGTAGACGTATAAGGAAAAGGTTGATGCGTATTTGTTATTACAAAGATATATCAATTTACAAAGGACCGTATTTAAAATATCGTATTATTTATCAAAAATATTGGCGATTGAGCACTTAAAAACAGGATATACCACGCTGTCTGTTGCAGCGAACTATCAAAGGCAGCAAAGCCTGATAGCAAAGGGCTAATATGGCAAAGACGGCGTACGGGATTGGTAAAGAAATGGGGGAGGGATGGGCACAAATCGTCAATGTTCCGGGGCCTGTCATGACCAGCAAAACGGCCTCAGTTTGCTTAACCACAAGATCATATTAATAATCTGACTTTAATGATTTTTACAATTGGATACAAGCCATTAATTAAATATTAAATTTATTGTAAGTTTACGTAACCAATTAAGCACAACAAACCGATATGTTTAAATTCCTTATGTTACTCAACATTCTTGTTCTGAGTTTTTGTTTTTCTATTACCGGTAGCGCAGATAGCAATACCACGGCGGCGGCCGACCCCAAATGGGAGCAGCTTTTTAATGGCAAAGACCTTACCGGCTGGACTCCGAAAATTCGTTACCACGATCTGGGCGATAACTATAATAACACCTTCCGGGTCGAGAATGGTTTGTTAGAGGTGCGTTATGACAAATACGATAAATTCAATGAAACGTATGGCCACCTGTTTTATAAAAAGCCGTATTCGCACTATTTAATCGCTGTCGAGTATCGTTTTGTGGGCGATCAGTGCAAAGGTGGCCCGGGTTGGGCCTTTCGCAACAATGGTATCATGATTCATGGACAAGCCCCTGAGACAATGAAGAAAGATCAGGATTTCCCTAACTCAATGGAAGTACAATTATTAGGCGGTACAGGCAACGGTGTTCGCTCTACCGCAAACCTGTGTACGCCGGGTACACAGTTTGAGCGCGATGGCAAGATCATTACCCAACATTGTACTGATTCAAAATCGCAAACTTACAATGGTGATCAATGGGTACGCGTTGAAGCGTTAGTTTTGGCAGACTCGCTGGTGGTACACTACGTTAACGGCGAAGAAGTGATGCGTTATGAAAAACCACAGACTGATCCGGCTAAAGGCGAAAAAGAAGGCACTTTCTTAAAAAGTGGCAGCATATCCCTGCAAGGAGAAAGCCATCCTACAGATTTCAGAAAAATAGAGATCATCGACCTGGAAAAATATGCAAGCAACCCTGCTAAACTAAAGGCAGTGGTAGATAAATTAATGTCGCAAAAACGCGTAGCAGCGCAATAATCATACATAAATATTACCATGTTAAAAGTAACCATCAGTTTTATTTCTGCACTTTCTCTTTTTTTGGGGATCGGGCATTTTTTTGAGAAACCAAAGCCTGCATTTGAAAATCCGCCCGAATTAACAATAACTCAATTTGCCGGACCGGATATTACACCAAGCCCTGCCTGCCTGGCAGTTGCGTCAACCGGCGAGGTGTTTGTTGGGGTGGATATGATAGGCTCGCTTGGTAAAGACCCGGGCAAAGGCCGCATTATGAAGTTGATTGACAGCGACAACGATGGTAAGCTGGATAAACACATAGAATTTGCTATGGTTGATAATCCGCGTGGTATTATTGTTAGCGGTACTAAGGTTTATGTACTACACACTACTTTCTCTAAACAAACCCGTAAAGCGACCGGTATGGCACTGGTGGTTTTTGAAGATAAAGATGGCGACGGCAAAGCCGATGGCCCTGAACAACCGCTTATTGAAAACTTTAGCAACACCAGGTATTTACAAGAGCGTGGTACAGACCACGCTACCAACGGTATCCGCATGGGCATTGATGGCTGGATCTACGTTGGTGTGGGCGATTTTGGTTTTCATAACGCGGTTGACCGCAGTGGTAAAAAATTGACCATGCTGGGTGGTGGCATTGTGCGCGTGCGCCCTGACGGCACCGGCATGGAGATCTATACTCACGGTACCCGTAATGTTTATGATATTGCTATAGACCCGTTCATGAATATCTTCACTCGTGAAAATACTAATGACGGTGGCGGCTGGAACATTCGTTTCTCGCACAGTATCCAGACCGGCGAATATGGTTACCCGCTATGGTTCCAACATTTTACAGACGAGATTATCCCGGCGCTGGTTGACGTAGGCGGGGGCTCAGGTACCGGCTCGTTATACTTTGCCGAACCTAACTGGCCTGCAAAATATACCAATGTGCCTATGATGGCTGATTGGGGGCGCAGTATGCTGTACATTCACCGCGTTACACCTGATGGCCCAACGTTTACCCAAAAGGACGAAGAGTTTATCAAACTTCCGCAAATAACCGATCTGGATGTTGACGGTTCAGGCCGACTTTATTTATCTGCATGGGATGGTGCCGGCTACAGCGGCAGCCCAAGCAAAGGTTACGTTGTAAGGGTGGTACCCAACAATTGGAAATACAAGGCCTTTCCTGATCTGCCAAAAATGTCAGAGAAGAAATTAGGCGATGTTTTGAGATCAGCAAGTGCGGTTGCGCGTTTAAATGCGTCGCAAGAGTTATTGAGGCGCCCGGCCAAACAAGCTGAGCCGGTAGCTTTAAAAGTAGCTACTGATAAATCCCTTTCTTTAGAAAGCCGGGTTGCCGGTCTGTACACTTACGCACAGGCCGCAGGCGAAAATGGCATTGCAACTTTAACAGACCTTACCAAAGATGCAACCCTGCGCGAGTTTGCGCTACGCGCTTTGGCCGACCGTAAAGAATGGGTATCGAAAGTTTCTATCGACCCTTTTTTACAAGGTTTAAAAGACCCTGACCTGCGTGTGCAGGCTCAGGCTACCATAGGTTTAGGCAGAATAGGGAACCCGGCGGCTATTCCGGCTTTATTGCAAACCAAAGTACCTGCCTCATTTGTGGCTCCGGGCAAAGATGTGGCCGAAGGTCCGCATGCTACACCAAACTCGCCGATTATTATACCGCACTTGGCAGTGCGTGCTTTATTAGCGCTAAATGCCACCGACGCTTGCGTAGCTGCCATCGGTACAGAAAACTCAACGCTGGCTTTATGGGCATTGCGCTATATGCACAATGAAAAAGCAGTTAGCGGTTTAATTGCTGCTTACGATAAGGTTAATGATGCAAAAACTAAAAAAGAAGTATTAACTACTATCTCACGCCTTTATCGCGAAGAGGCACCTTATGATGCCTCATGGTGGTGGGGTACGCGTCCGGACGCACCCGGACCGTATTATAAAGCTATTACCTGGGCCGGTTCACCAGCTATTGAGACCTTTCTGAAAGGTGTTTGGGATAAAGCCGACGCCAGCGGTAAAGAATACATTACTTACTTGAACACCCGCAACCGCATGGCTATTGAGGCTTTCAGTGTAGAAGAAAAAGCGGTAGTTGCTGATGGCCCAAAAGTGGATTTAGAAAAGGTGAAAAGCCAGAAAGGCCAGGTTGGTAAATCATCAATCGAGGATGTGATGTTGGCTATTGCTAAAATAGAAGGTAACGCTGCTGTAGGTAAAGCGCTGTTTAGCCGCCAGGGTTGTATTAACTGTCACACGCTGGATAAAAGCGAAAAACCAAAAGGACCGTTTATGGGACAGATAGGTTCTATTATGACCCGTGAGCAAATTGCCGAGTCGATATTAAAACCGAGCGCTTCCATATCGCAAGGCTTTGCTACCAATGTAATCACCGCTAAAGGAGGCAAAAATTATATGGGCTTTGTTACCGCAGAGAGCGCCGACCGCCTGGTAATGCGCGATATTACCGGTGCTGTATTCACCGTTAAAACAAGCGATATTTTAACCCGTAAAGAATTAGAAACTTCAATGATGCCGGTAGGCTTGGCAAACGCTTTGTCCTACGAAGAAATGGCGTCCTTGGCGACTTTCTTGTCTAAACAGAAAAAGTAATTAAAGACAATTTGTATAAAAAGCCCGTACTTATAGCGGGCTTTTTTGCTTTAGATAAAAAATTAACTAAAGGCAGCATCAAAAAATTAAGCTCTGGTTGAATAGATGACGGGGATTCATTAATTCAGGTCTGAGTGATGATTCCTTTAAGGTTCAAAATCCTCCGGCTTTACCATTAGCCATTACCTGACTACTGTGACATAACCGGCAACCGGTACACCATAAATACCCATGTTAATGATGTAATAATACGTCCCAAACGGAACAGATTTGCCACCATAAGTACCATCCCAGGGCACAGCGTAACCGCGCGAACTATATAACTTTGTACCATACCGGTTAAATATTATTACCTCATTTCCAGGATAATTAGCCAGTTCCTTGATCACCCATACGTCGTTAATACCATCACCATTAGGGGTAAAAGTATTGGGCACAATAATAGGTTTCAACACATTTACCTGTACTTGCCCGCTGCCAATGCAGCCCGAGGCGCCGGTTGCTGTTAAGGTATATAATTTACTTTCCACACCCGTAATTATAGGTTTATTGACCGTGGCTGAGCTTAAATACAAATTAGGGGTCCACAAATATTGAACAGCAGAACCAGTGATAACAGGCTCCAGTACTTTACTATCGCCCTGTTTAATGTATATAACGTTGGGCAGGCTTACTATGGGTGAAGGAACAATACTGAGTGTCATGGTATCAGAAACAGGCAAACAATTATTACCTGTCGAGGTAAGTGTTAGTTTAACTGCCCCGCTCATTTTATCTGCATCGCTTGGCGTATAACTCATATTAATAGCAGTGTTAGACGGGCTAAAGTATCCGCTACCCGATGTGGTCCATTCAGCCCCCGAAGCATAGGTGGCGCTTCCCGAAATATTGATCGATGGATCACTGGCACACATAGATTGGTTGCCACCCGCGCTAATGATCGGTGTAGGATTAATCGTCACCTTGAATGATGATGAAGATACGCTGCAGCCGCCATTTTGTGTGGAGCTTAAAGTCAGCAAAACGCTACCTGCGGCAATGTCAGCCGATGATGGTACATAAATACCATTTAAAGACGTATCGCCTTGCAAAAATATACCGCTTCCGCTGGTGGTCCAAATTCCATTACTGTTATCGCCGGTGATACTGCCTGCCAGTGTAACATTCGGGCTGTTGGCGCAAGTTACCTGGTCGGTCCCCGCGAAAGCAGTTTCAGGTTTACTAACAATGACTTTAATCTGGGTGGCGGCACTAGTACATGTATTAACGGTAACCACTACCTTATAAGTCCCTGAATCAGTAAGCGCGGCATTCCGAATGACTGGATTTTGTAGTGTTGACGTAAAGCCATTAGGGCCGCTCCATAAGTAAGTTGCACCTGCAACATCCGCCGCTGAAAGTTTAATATCGCTGGCAATACAAACCGGGCTATTACTGCTTGCCGTTGGTGCAATAGGTGTCTGATTAATAACAACCAACGTACTGGCGCTTGTTGTAGTGGAGCACCCGGGCGCAGTTATGGATACGGTATAAACACCTGCATTTACCGTCGCCGCATTATTTACGACTGGATTCTGCTGGTTCGATGTAAAACCATTTGGCCCTGTCCATTGATAAATGGCGCCGATGAATGTTGATGCCGAAAGTGTAATAGGATATCCCGTACATGCTGGCGAGTTACTGGAAGCAACCGGGTTGACTGGGGTTTCATTCACTGCAACTGTTACCGCTTGTGGCGGGCCGGTGCATGTAGCCGATGTGGCGGTTACATAGTAAGTACCCGCATTAGCCTGATTGGCTATAGCAATAGTTGGATTAGCCTGCGTAGAAGAGAAATTATTAGGTCCGGTCCAGGTATAGGTATATCCAGGCAGGGCTTGCACGGATAAACTGATCGGACTGCCCTGGCAAACAGGGCTATTGCTTGTTGCAACAGGTGCGGCAGGTAGTGCATTGACGACCACAGTAGTTGACCCCGCGGGGCTTGTACAACCATTGACAGTTGCAGTTACTGTATATGTTCCGGCATTTGCAGCGGTAACATTATTGATTAAAGGGTTCTGCAGATTTGAAGCAAAACCGTTCGGGCCGGTCCAGCTATAGGTAGCCCCTGTTATATTGCTGGCGGTAAGCACTAAGGTTGTCCCTTGACATAACGGACCGTTATTGGCGGCAACAGGTGCCAAAGGCGTAGGTATAACTGTAACATTGGTTGTACCGCCATCACTTGTACAGCCGTTAACTGTTATAAACAACGTATAAGTACCCGATGCTGAGAGGCCGGCACTGGCAATAACCGGATTTTGCAGGCTGGATGTAAATCCGTTAGGGCCTATCCATGAATAGCTTGCTCCGTTCACCACAGGTGTAGTTAAACTTAAGACCGAATTTTGGCAAACCGGCGAATTGCTTCCAGCTGAAGGAGTAGCCGGTTTTGGATTTACCGTGACAACATAATTGGCCGGAGTACCGGTGCAGCCGTTATAATATGGCGTAATGGTATAAGTGACAGTACCTGGCACTGTATCAGCATTTAACAGCACTTGTGATGGTATATTACCGGTACCGTTCGCGGTGAAACCTGTTATACCTGGTGTTGCGGTAGCCGTCCATTGAAAAGTTGCTCCGGATACGTTTGATTGAACTATCACAGAGGCCGTACTGCTTTGCGAACACACAATCTGTGTTAAAGGGCTATTGGTGATGGTTGCGGTTGGTTGAACGGTTACAGTATAATTAAATGGCGTACCTTGACATCCGTTTACAAAAGGAACAATATTATAGGTAACTGATACAGGCGCAGATGAGCTGTTATTTAAAGCTTCGGTTATAATATTGCTTGTTTGTGAAGACACCGCAGCATTGCTTATTCCGGCAACAGCGGCCCTGCTCCATATAAAATTTACACCACTTACATTACTGGTAATAGTATAGTTCTGCGATGTATTATTACATATTATTGCAGACGAAGCACTTGTAATATGCGGTGTGGGGTTAACCGTTACAGTATATGTAAATACATTACCGATACAGCCGTTGGCAATCGGTATTATTGTATAGTTTACGTCAATAGGTACTGATGTAGTATTGTTTAAAGTTTCAGTGATCGGATTACTTATCTGGTTAGAAACTGCCGCATTGTTTATACCTGATACGGCAGCTCGGCTCCAGTTAAAGGTAGTACCGCTCACATTACTTGTGATGACGTAATTTTGTGCGGTGCTATTGCATATCGTACCTGCGGAGGCGCTGTTAATAGCCGGTATGGGGTTAACCGTGACCGTGACTGCTGTCCGCGCACTGGTACAGCCGTTCACATTGGTTTCTACATAATAAGTTGTGGTCGCCGTTAATGCCGGAGTGGTATAGCTCGCCCCGGTAGACAGCAGGTTGCCCCCGCTGGCGGCATCAAACCATTGGTAGGTTCCGCCGGGTGCGGTGGCAGTGACTGTTCCTGCGCTG
>DATCXS010000206.1:0-6929 GCA_036565645.1 Mucilaginibacter sp. | reverse complement strand
AACATAATGACCGTAATATACAGTTTGCCAAAATGGAAAGTGCGCTCAAATTATTGGGCGAGCCTTGCAAAACCATTATGGAGGACTTTTATATACACAACAGATCAATGCAGGAGATCTGCGAGCGCTTTGGTTATACTAATGCAGATAATGCCAAAACCCAAAAGTATAAATGCCTGCAAAGACTGAAGAAATTGTTTTTTCAGCAAAAGTAAACGAGGAGTAAGAGAAATGAGCGAAAATCAACTTTTAGAGACAATTGAACGTTACGTTAACGGCGAAATGAAGGCCGATGAGCGTAAAAAGTTTGAATTGCTGCGGAAAGAAAATGTAGAGATAGATGCAAAAGTTGTGGAGCACAAACTTTTTGTAAGCCTGCTTAAACAGTATGGTGAGCGTGTTGAATTAGAAAGCCGCTTAAACGCTATCCACGATGAAATAGATGTACATACTTTGAAAGAGGATTTGATGGTACACCCTATATGGATTGTTCAGTTTTGGCGTCATCACCACTCAAAAATATCGGTTGCAGCGTCTATTGGTATTATTGGATTTCTTTCGGCTATGTGGTTTGCAGGTAAATTGAACAGCAATACTAATCCCGAGATTGTCAGCTTAAAAAATAAAGTGAGCAGGCTTGAGGGGTCGGTCAACAACCAGGGTCGGTATATCAATGCCATTAAATCAGAAAAAGGTAAAGTTGTGGCTGACAAATACAGTGCTACGGCAACCGGCTTTGCTCTTACCTCTAACGGTTTAATTGCAACCAACTACCATGTAATTGAGGGTGCTGATGCTGTATTTGTACAAAATGCAGATGGGATTACTTATAAAGCTGAAGTACTGTATACCGAGCCTCAGCATGATATAGCTATCCTGAAAGTCACTGATAAATCATTCGAAAAACTGGGTGCGATACCTTATACCTTTAAAAGAGGAGAAGGCGCATTGGCCGAAGAAATATCAACCTACGGCTATCCTGATGGCTACCCGGCTTATGTTCCGGGGTCGTTGTCGTCATTGTTTGGCCAAAATGGGGATACTTTACATTATAAGATCACCATCCCTATTAACCCCGGCAACAGCGGCGGGCCGCTATGGGACAGCAAAGGCAATGTCATTGGTATCACCGATTCAAAAGAAGCACATTTTGAAGGCGAGCACTTTGCCATCAAAGCCAAATACTTATTGGATGCCATTAAAAATATCCCAGCCGATTCGCTTGAAAATAAAGTGGTATTAAACAAAAAGAATATTTTAACCGGCTTGTCTGAAAAACAGAAAACAGCTAAGGCTAAGAACTTTGTATTTATGGTTAAGGTTTATTAACCGGTAAATACACCATTTACCTATGGATATAAAAGCCGTCTCAAAAGTTTTGAGACGGCTTTTTATGTTATGTGCTTATCCGGATAAATCAGCAAATTGATATTTGTCGTAAATGGCCATGCAATTTGTCCGTTTTGCCCAATTCTATTACCTATATTCCCCTTAAATTTGTATCGCAAATAAAGCAATCATTCTAAATAGCATTAACAAAACGTACGTTAAATTCAAAAAGAACCAATATGGGAAAGATCGTATTATTTATGCATTCATCGCTCGATGGTTTTGCCGCCGGTACCAAACGTGAAATGGATTGGATCCATGTAGATGAGGAGATATTTGATTTCGTAGCGGAAAGGATCACGAAAACCAATACGGCATTATACGGGAGGGTTACCTTCCAAATGATGGAAAGCTATTGGCCAACGGCGGCCGAGCAGCCCGGGGCAAGTAAGCACGACAGGGAACATGCCGCCTGGTACAAGCGCGCGCATAAAATAGTATTGTCAAATACGTTGAACCAGGCAACACTTACAAATACGACAGTGGTCGGAAAGGGCTACGCTGCTGCTATCAGCAAATTAAAAAAGGAAACAACAGGAGAAATTCTGTTATTTGGAAGCCCGACCACAGCGCACGCGCTTCTGGCAGAGGATTTGATCGATGAATGCTGGCTTTTCGTCAATCCGGTATTGTTGGGTGAAGGGATACCGGTATTTAAGGGCATTAAAGAAAAGCAGTCGTTGAAACTCTTGAAAACGCATGTATTTAGCTCGGGTGTAGTTTGTCTCGGCCACGAACTGCAGAAAAGCTAATCATGAGAAAGGCTTCCTGAACGACTTTTAATAAAAAACCGCCCATAACTATGAAACGGCTGTTAAATGCTTTGTTTCCTTTTCATTTACAAGGGGAGAGGTCTGGTTTACCTGTCTACCTCGCCCAAAACAAAATCAATACTGCCTACAATAGCAATCAGGTCGGCAATCATAACGCCCCTGGCTATTTCAGGTAATACCGATAAATTATTGAAACTCGGTCCGCGCGATTTGACACGGAAAGGAACCTCGGAACGAGGATCGGTATGAATAAAGTAAAAGCCAAGTTCGCCTTTAGCGCCTTCGCCTCGTATATAATAGTCTTGTGGTTTCGGAGTCAGCTTGCGCGGAAGTTTAGCGCGCGGATCAAAATCGGGCGTGCGTTTTAACTCGTTTTGCAGGCGATCAAGGCATTGCTCCATGATCTTTAAAGACTGGCCGATCTCGTCAATACGTACTTTATAACGGTCCCAGCAATCGCCTACAGTACCCATTTCACCTGTGCCGACAGGGATTTCAAAATCCAGTTCGGGGTAAACTGAATAGCCGTCAATACGGCGTAAATCCCACTTCAAGCCCGAACCTCGCAGCACCGGGCCCGAACAACCATAATTAATAGCCACATCGCGCGGTAAAACACCAACATTGGCTGTGCGGCTAATAAAGATCTGGTTATCGGTAAGCAGTTGGTTAAGATCAGCCATTTTTGGCTTAAAGTATTCGATAAATTCGCGGCAGCGCTCTTCAAAACCAACCGGCAGGTCGTAATATAAACCACCTACCCAAATATAGTTATATAACATCCGCGAGCCTGACGCCCATTCCAACATACCCATAATATGCTCGCGGTCTTTAAACAACCAAAGAAAAGGGGTAAAGGCGCCAATATCAATACCATAAGTACCAACAGCAATCAGATGCGATGCAATGCGGTTCATTTCGCTTACCAGCACGCGTATATATTCAACCCGTTTGGGTATATTTTGATCGATGCCCAGCATACGTTCGGCCCCCATTACCCAGATATGGCTGTTGTTCATAGAAGCCAGGTAATCCATACGGTCGGTAAAAGGAATGGTCTGCTGATAGGTAAGCGACTCGGCATGCTTTTCAAAACAGCGGTGAAGGTATCCCATGTGGGGGATGACCTCTTTCACAATTTCGCCATCAGTAATAACTTCGAGCCGCAAAACCCCATGTGTAGACGGGTGCTGCGGGCCAATGTTCAACACCATATCTTCAACGCTGGCGTCGGCTATTTTTTGGTGGTATGCTTGTAATGCGTCAGTCACTTTAATTTCGGATATCGGATGTTCGTCCCGATAGTTATCGGGATCGGATTTATTTTACTTTACGTTTTGTCATTTCGAACAAAGTGAGAAATCTATACACATGCTACTTTCCAATATATTAAGTGTATGGATTTCTCCTCGTTCCTGGTCGGCACTTGATCTTAACCTTATCAATCTATCTTGATCCCCTTATAATATTCTGCTGTTTGATAATCTTTTCTTAATGGATAACCTTCCCAGTCGTCAGGTAATAATATTCTTCTTAAATCAGGGTGTCCTTCAAAAAATATTCCTACCAGGTCGTAGGCTTCACGTTCATGCCAGTCGGCGGTGCGGTAAACTGAGGTTATACTTTTAAAAACCGGTTCACCACCTTCAGCGCGGTCGTAAGCCTTGCTGACCTTTAGTGTTAACTGTAACTGATAGGGTATAGATGCCAAGTGATAAACCACGCCAAAACGCCCCGCTTCAACACCATAATCAACCCCGCTTAAACATGATAAAAAGTCAAAGTAGGTTTTTGGATTATCGCGTAGCTCAAGGCATACGTCAGCAATTTTATCCGGCGAGATCAGTAACGCAGGCTGCAAGCCGCCGGTTTCTTCGCCTTCAATGACACCGGCACCAAACTTATCAGTTAGTAATTGTTTGATCTGCTCGAAACTCATGGTGCTAACCTGACTTTTTTCCAATTTTTATTGTCGATCTTTTTATAGACGATGCGATCATGCAAACGACTTTGACGACCCTGCCAAAACTCAATGAGGCGAGGTTTTAATATATACCCGCCCCAATATGACGGCTTTGGTATTTCTTTTTCGGCATATTCTGCTTCCAACTGACTCATTTTGCTTTCAAGTTCGTCGCGATCAGCAATTTCCTGGCTTTGCGGCGATACCAATGCGCCAATCTGACTCAGCTTAGGGCGCGAATGGAAATATTTTTCAGATTGCTCTTTGCTTAGTTTCTCAATAATTCCCTCAATACGTACCTGGCGCTCCAACCCGATCCAATGAAATACAATGGCAGCATTTGGGTTTTTAGCCAGCTCTTTGCCCTTACGGCTTAAATAGTTGGTATAAAAAGCAAAGCCGTTATCGTCAAAGCCTTTTAATAACACAATGCGGGCAGATGGGCGGCCATCGCTTGTAGCGGTAGCCAAAGTCATGGCGTTTGGTTCAGGTATTTTGGCCCCGATGGCTTCGTTAAACCATTGATCAAACTGTTTTATAGGGTTAGCGTTGATGCTTTTTTCTGATAAAATAGCGGCGCTGTAATCCTGTCGTAGGTTCCGTAATTCTTCCTGATTCATTACTGCAAACTTACAAATTAATTATACCGTATATAGTTAATATTGTATTTCGTGCAGACAGGCTGAACATATTTTACTTTAACTTGTTAATTAAATATAACCTAAGAATAAGTTTATGCTAAATTCTATAACTGCTGCCCCCGGGCGCTTATTAATATCTGAACCATTTATGCTTGATCCCAATTTTAAGCGGTCGGTTATTTTGCTTACTGAATATGCCGATAGTGGTGCTATGGGCTTTATACTGAACCATCAAAGTGAATTTATGCTGGGCGATGTTTTGCCTGATATTTCATACTCGGAAATACCGGTTTATGTTGGCGGGCCTGTAGCTGCCAACACGCTGCATTTTATACACTGCGCACCTGAGAAAATTGAGGGTGGTATTGAGATCTGCGATGGCGTGTACTGGGGCGGCGATTTTGAAATGATTAAAGAGTTGGTAAATACCTACCGGTTAAGTGAAACCGAGGTCAGGTTTTTTATGGGATATTCTGGCTGGACACCAAGCCAGCTGGACGAAGAGTTACAAGAAAATAGCTGGATAGTTGCAGAGAAGTGTAGCGCCACAACCATTTTTTCCGTTTCAGAACAAAACATGTGGAAGGAAGTGGTAATTAGCCTGGGCAGTAAGTATGCGCATATTGCTAATTTCCCCGAAAACCCGCAGTTAAACTAACAACTGATGACGAAACGTATTGCAGTCTTATTGTTAATTATTTTTTGTTTAAGCTGTCACAAAAATCCGAAGCAAGTTTCAAACTGCCGCATTGATAGTGTATGTACAGCCTTATTTGCAACGGTAGGCATACACTTTACCGATAAACATGGCAATGCCGTATCCGTAAAAAATTTAAGTGCGGTAAATCAGCGCACACAGGTTAGTGTGTTGCCTGCGCAGGCCTCTGCCGGGATATCTCAGCCCGGCTATTATGCCGTTACAGACGATAGCAGGATCAAATTGTTTTCTGCCGATGGCGATGATGTTTTAATATCCGCTACCGATTCACTCACTAATCAAACCAAAACAACAACATTCAAAATAGCTTCTGGCGATTGCGGCTGTCATGTTACCAAGCTGTCGGGCGAGGATAAAGTAGTTTTTGATTAGCGTTTAGAGATCTTCATTTCTTCAGCCGATTCTTCAACTTTTTTCTTCAGATTATCTTTGAAGGCAATCAGATTTTTAACTACCTGCGCGTCTGCGGTTGATATGATCTGGGCTGCCAAAATGCCCGCATTTTTAGCAGCATTTAGCGCTACCGTAGCAACCGGAATACCATTTGGCATTTGCAATATAGAGAGGATTGAGTCCCAGCCGTCAATAGAATTACTTGATTTTACCGGAACACCAATAACCGGCAAGTGAGTCAGCGAAGCCACCATGCCCGGTAAGTGTGCAGCACCACCCGCGCCTGCAATAATTACTTTGATGCCCCGGCCCGCAGCCTCGCGCGCATAGGTAAACATGCGGTCGGGCGTACGGTGAGCCGATACGACAGTGATTTCATAATCAACGCCTAATTCGGCCAATACGTCGGCGGCGTCCTGCATAACCGGCAGATCCGACTTGCTGCCCATAATGATTCCTATTTTTGGTGCGTTCATATTTTTGTTTGTTTTGTCATTCTGAGCGGAGCGAAGAATCTTGTATAAGCGATTATTGCAAGGCGTATAAGATTCTTCGCTATGCTCAGAATGACAAATAAGTTTTAACTTACAACACGTAATGTATTCTGTACATACCGCGCTTTTTCAATTGCTTTTTCCCTGTCTGCATCAACCACCGTTACGTGCCCCATTTTACGGAAAGGCTTGGTAAGCGCCTTGCCATATAAATGAACATAGACACCCGTACATTTCAATATTTTTTCAATTCCCTGGTAAACCGCCGGGCCTTCATGCCCAGGCTCGCCCAGTACATTGATCATTACTGCGTTGCCGATACAGGTGGTGTCGCCCATAGGCTGGTTAAATATAGCGCGCAGGTGTTGTTCAAACTGCGATACTACATTCCCCTCAATACTTTGGTGGCCACTGTTATGCGGGCGTGGGGCCAGTTCATTTACCAATATACGGCCATCTTTGGTTAAAAACATCTCGACGGCCAGCAAGCCGATTATTTTCAGATCATCGGCAATCTTGCATGCTATACGCCCGGCTTCCTGCTGTATCCCCGCCGAT
>DATCXS010000318.1:0-3854 GCA_036565645.1 Mucilaginibacter sp. | reverse complement strand
TGTTCTGCTTGTGGTATGTATGCTAAGTAACAGATTTATCTTAAATACCACAAGCGGAACGCTTACGGTGGCGGTGATATAAGTTCCTGATTATCTCCTGGTCCGGCTATTAGGTAATAACCAATCTTCAATAACCAATCTTCAACATAAAATTTTTACCTTACTATTTTTACTTTTCAATTAAAATACTACATTTGCACCTCTTTTATAAGAAGAAGAGAATATTAACGATGAAAAAAGATCTGCATCCATCAAACTATAGATTAGTTGTATTTAAAGACATGTCTAACGATTATTCTTTTATCACTAAGTCATGCATCGATACCCGCGAAACTGTAAAGTGGGAAGACGGTAACGAATATCCATTGGTAAAATTAGAGATTTCTCATACATCGCACCCTTTCTATACCGGTAAAATGAAACTGGTTGACACTGCGGGTCGTATTGATAAATTCCGCACCCGTTACAACAAGAATTAATAGCTTGTTGATAAATTATTTAAAAGTCCCGGCTTTGCAGTCGGGACTTTTTTTATTTTTGCGCCATGGCAATTATCCTGTTCGACGATAACGCACATCAAACCCTTCTGCCTTTAACTTATACTCGTCCCGTAGCTGATCTGCGTATTGGTATTTTAACCATCGCCGAAAAGTGGGCCAGGCACTTAGATACCGGCTATTCTTTCCTGACACAGTCTTATCTGCAGGCTAAGTTTCCGCCGAATACAGGTGTTGATGATTTATACATCAACGGCTCGGTTTGCCCGGATGATGCTTTGCTGGATGCCGTCAGCCAGCTAAAGACTGGCGAAGCACTGAAACAAGGCGACTTCCTGATTGCTGCCAAAGCGCCTGTCGACAGCAATTATAGTAAGACCATCAATTACGATCTTTTTTTCATCTGCGTTAAGCATCCTGAGGATATTTTTAGCAAAAATGATATTGAACTACGAAAGGATTTCAGACTGCTTACCAAGGGGCGTACCAGTGCTGAAATAAGCAATACCAACACCATTATAGGGAACGATTTCTTTGCCGAGGAAGGCGCAACTGCCGAATGCTCGACTTTTAATACGACCAATGGGCCAATTTACCTGGGCGCTAACAGCAGCGTTTGGGAAGGAACCCATACCCGCGGGGCATTTGCACTTTGTCATGATTCGCAAGTTAAAATGGGGGCAAAGATATACGGCGCTACCACCATCGGTCCATTCTGCAGGGTTGGTGGCGAAATCAATAACTCAGTGATCTGGGGTTATTCGTCAAAAGGACATGAGGGCTTTTTAGGTAACTCGGTTTTGGGCGAGTGGTGCAACATTGGTGCCGACAGTAATAACTCAAACCTAAAAAACAATTACGCCGAAGTAAAGTTATGGGATTATACCATGCAGCGCTTCCGCAAGACAGGTCTGCAATTTTGCGGCCTGATCATGGCCGATCATGCCAAATGCGGTATTAATACCATGTTCAATACAGGCACTGTAGTAGGGGTTAGCGCTAACATATTTGGTTCTGGTTATCCGCGTAACTTTGTGCCTGATTTTGCCTGGGGGGGCGCGCAGGGATTTGAAACGTATTCGTTAAAGAAAATGTATGAAACGGCAGTGCTGGTTTACCCGCGCCGCAGCCGCGAATTTGACCAGGCGGAGCAGGAAATACTAAAGGCAGTTTTTGCTTTAACGGAGCCTTACAGAAGTGTATTTTAAGCGTTGGTATATAGTTGATTATGCATCTTGACTAATCAACCCGATCCAACTCAATCAACATAACAACTAATAATCTCATGAGAAAAAAAATCGTTGCCGGAAACTGGAAAATGAACCTTGATTATAATGAAGGTGTGTCTTTATTTTCTGAAGTTTTAAATATGGTTAAAGACGAGGCCACTGGCACACAGGAAGTGGTAGTTTGCAGTCCGTTTATTCATTTGCACAGCCTGGCGCAATTGGCTAAGGGGTCGGCAAAAGTATCGGTAGGTGCGCAAAACGCTCACCAGGCCGAAAGCGGCGCTTATACCGGCGAAGTATCAGCCAGGCAAATTAAATCGGTGGGTGCAGCTTATGTGATTTTGGGCCACTCAGAGCGTCGTCAGTATTTTGGTGAGACTAATGAGCTGTTAGCTAAAAAGACTGACACCGTATTGGCTAACGACCTGAAACCGATCTTCTGTATCGGCGAAACTTTACAGCAGCGCGAAAGCAATACGCATTTCGACGTGATTAAATCGCAATTGGCAGAAGGTGTTTTCCATCTTGATGCTGCGCAGTTTAACAAATTGGTTCTGGCCTATGAGCCGGTTTGGGCCATTGGTACCGGCGTTACTGCAAGCGCAGCGCAGGCGCAAGAGATCCATGCGTTTATCCGCAAGGAGATCGCTGCTAAATATGATCAGTCGGTAGCTGATGCTACAACGATATTATACGGTGGCAGCTGTAACCCCAAAAATGCGAATGAATTATTCGCTCAGCCTGACATTGACGGGGGCCTTATTGGAGGGGCCTCATTAAAATCCCGCGATTTTACAGATATAGTTAAAGCTTTTAACTAAAAATATTGTTATAGGGGGTAGTATGTTTAAATACCTTGTTAAAATAATACTACCCCCTTTATTTGCCTTCTGGCTCTTTGCCGGATTTATAAAGTTTACTCCCTTTTTCCACTACGTTGATACCAAAAGTATAGGCGACGATTCTGTATACGGATTAATAGCCTATTACAAGGTATTTGCCCCCGGCCAGATCTTAATTGCTGAGCTTACCCAATATTTAATTGTAATGCCTTTATGGAAAAAGATAGTAGCTAAGCCCAAAGCAGCTATTACCATTTTTAGCATTATGTTTTTACTTTGCCTGGTATTTGCATTTGGGCTGGCCTATATTATCTGGGACCCGGCAACTAAAGTAGGGCACCTGGTAGATATAGGTTTTTTCATGACCGGCGTACAATTGTTTTATTGGATATCCGATTTTTTAATATTATATCTGCTGGATTGGAAAGCGTTTAGAAACCAAACCACCCCTACAACAGAAACCGAAAGCAAACCATGAATTACTACGAAGTACTTTTCACAACCATAACAACCGAAGATTATCAGCAGGACTTATTGATCAACGCACTTGGTGACATTGGCTTTGATACTTTTGAGGAGACCGATCTGGGCTTTAAGGCTTATATTTCTGAAACTGACTTTAATGAGGAACAATTGCAGGATGCTTTGTCGCCTTACCGTGATATGTTTACCTTCAGTTATGAGGTGACGCTCATTCCGCAAAAAAACTGGAACGAGGTTTGGGAAAGTAATTTTGAACCAATTGCCATTGGCGATAAGGTTTTTGTTCGCGCTACTTTCCACGAGCCGCGGCCTGAATTTGAATATGAAATAGTGATTGACCCTAAAATGGCTTTCGGCACCGGGCATCACCAAACTACAGCCATGATGCTGCAACTGATGCTGGAGAATGACTTTGCCGGCAAGAAAGTACTGGATATGGGTTGTGGTACAGGCATTCTGGCTATTATGGCTGCCAGGTTGGGCGCTAAGGAAATTATGGCTATAGACTATGACCCGGTTTGTTATGATAGCACTATAGAAAATGCCCAGCTAAACAATATCAACAATATCAGTGCCGGCTGCGGGTCGAAAGAAGCTATTCCTGATGAGCAGTATGATATCATCCTGGCTAATATTAACCGCAATATTCTGATAGATCAGATGTCTCGCTATGCCGCGGTATTAAAGCCTGAAGGCGAGATCTATTTCAGTGGATTTTATGAAACCCCCGATCTGGATATCATCACTGATGAGGCCCGTAAGTACGGCTTGAAATACATCATTCATAAAAAAGATAATGAGTG
>DATCXS010000277.1:0-6721 GCA_036565645.1 Mucilaginibacter sp. | reverse complement strand
CTGCCGATATCGTACCGTCTAACAATCCATCGCTGAGGCAAAGCAATCAAAAGGTCAATTTCCAGGTTGCTTTTGGCGGCCTTAATGTGCAAAATCCAAATACCGATATCAAAGTATTCCTGATGCAAAATGCCCGCTACGAAACCGGCATCTGGAATACAGTGCCGAGCACCATTCGGGGCACTCAACTGATCTATAACGATATTAATACTAACGATTTTCCCGGCCGTAACGAGTTCAGGCATGTTGATACCCGCAGTTTGCGATTAAACTCAGAAAGAGTGGGTCATATCTACCGCGATACGGCTTATACCGTTACGCTGCTAACAGATCTGGCGCGCAGCCAGGAAGGCTACAGCCTTTTATATGATAATGACGGCAAATTCTTCGTCCTGAACCAGGATGGCGGCGGCGAACCACGCCGGGATGCTGATTACGCACACATGTATTTCAGTATGTTTGCTAACAAAACAGATAAAGAAGGCAGCGCCTACATCGTCGGTAAGTTTAATGATTACAAGTTAGACAATAACAGCAAACTGGACTTTGACCCTACTAAGGGCCGTTTTTTTACCAGCCTGTTTTTAAAGCAAGGCGTCTATGATTACGAGTATGTTTGGGTAGATAAAGATAGCGGCAAAGCCGATGATGTGCCTATTGAAAGCACGCACTTTGAAACCGAGAACGAGTACCAACTGCTGGTTTACTATCGCCCGGTAAGTGGCCGTTGGGATGAATTGGTAGGCTACCGCTTGCTGAATAACGTACAAAAATAAGCAAGCCCTGGTTTATCAGGCAATATCAAAACTCTGCTTACCTTTACCCATTCAAATGGATCAACAAAACCCGGCAATTGACACCAAATGGCTCTACCTGTTTATAGGCATGGCTGTTTTAGTGAATTTTAGTGGTTTATTCGTTCCCATCATTGGCCCTGACGGTACCCTTTATGCCTCTATTGCCAAAACCATGACCCAAAGCAACAATTTTGTTGACTTGTACGCTTATGGTCAGGACTGGCTGGACAAACCCCATTTCCCATTCTGGATAACGGCACTTTCGTTCAAGCTTTTTGGCATCACTACCTGGGCCTACAAACTGCCTGGTATTCTGTTTATGATGATGGGCGCTTTTTATACCTGTCTATTTGGCAAAGCGCTTTATAATAAACAGATCGGTTTATGGTCGACGCTGATTTTGCTGACTGCACAGCATATTGTCCTCTCAAATAATGATGTCCGGGCCGAACCCTATTTAACCGGGCTAATCATCGCCTCGGTATATCACTTATATAAAGCGCATATTAATAATAGTTATTGGCAATTATTATGGGGATGTCTGTTTGCGGCTTGCGCTATCATGACCAAAGGCGTATTTGCTATTATACCGATTGGGGGCGCTATAGCCGGACATTTTATCATCACCCGGCAATGGAAAGAGTTGCTTAATCTGCGTTGGTTATTGGCTATAGTGTTAACACTGATCTTGATCCTGCCTGAGTTGTATTGCCTTTACCAACAGTTTGATCTGCACCCTGAGAAACTGGTGTTTGGCAGACATTATGTTTCCGGTGTCCGGTTCTTTTTTTGGGATAGCCAGTTTGGGCGCTTTTTCAATACCGGCCCCATCAAAGGCCACGGTGATCCAACTTTCTTTATCCATACTACGCTATGGGCTTTTTTGCCGTGGTCGGTTCTATTATTTGTGGCGATATTTCAGTTCATCAAAAAAGGCAGTAAACGGGTTCAGGCTACCGAGTGGTATTGTATATCTGGATCATTATTAACGCTGCTTTTATTCTCGGCCTCTAAATTTCAGTTGCCGCATTATCTAAATATTGTCTATCCGTTTTTTGCGATTATCACCGCGCAGTATCTATACCAGGTACAGCAGGCTAAGAGTATCCGTATTATCCGCATCACGCAAACTATAATTATTGCGTTGTTAGTCGTGATTGTTTTGGTATTAAATTATTTCTATCAGCCCCAAACATGGACAATTGCTATAGGCGCATGTTTGCTGGTTTTGTTTAGCGCAATGTTATTTGTACCCCAGGCCATAGCAAAAGCAACCATATCGAAAATAGTGCTGCGCACCTTGCTGGTATCGTTCCTTATCAATATCTATTTGAATACGGTATTCGACAGTTCGCTGCTTAAATATCAAGCCGGGAGCGAGGCCGCCATGTGGATCAACCACAATAACCCTGAACAGTTGCCGGTAGTGCAGTTAAATGACGAGTATATATCGGCCTTTAATTTTTATATAGCAGGGCCGGCCATCACCATTACAGATGATAATCCTAAGAACTACCCTAAGCAACCTTTCATCCTTTATGCAACAGCCTCACGTATCAAACAATTAGGCCAATTGGGATGGCAGGTTAGAGAATTGAAATCTTTTGAAAGATACTGGATAAGCCGCTTAAAGCCGGTTTTCCTTAATAAGGCTACACGCGCCCGGGTATTAACCGAAATGCAAGTAGTTTACATTCGGCCTGTACCGTTAAAAGATTTTACCAACTATGCGCAATAACGCTATTTTTGCCGCCTGATGGATACTTCACTTAAAAACAAATACGATAGCATAATCTTTGATTTAGACGGAACACTATGGGACAGCTCGGCTAATGTAGTAGTTGCCTGGCAAACAGCTAAAGAACAGGTTGATTATATCAGAGACGATTTTACACGACCCATGATCCACTCGATAACGGGCATGACCTACAAGGCTATCTTTGAGACTTTATTACCGTACCTGAACGAAGAGCAACGCGAAGAATTCAAGGCACTCGCAGGTAAATATGAACTGGAAATATTATACGAAAAAGGCGGCGACCTTTATCCCGGATTGGAGGATGTTTTAAAAGAACTGTCGAAAAAATATAAGTTGTTTATTGTTAGCAATTGTCAAAGCGGTTATATCGAAGTCTTTTTTAAGATCAGCGGGTTTGAGCATTATTTTGCGGGCCATCAATGTTATGGCACCAGGAACCAGCCTAAGGCCGAAAATATAGCAGACATTGTTAACGATCATAACCTAAAGGCGCCTGTATATATTGGAGATACTATAGGCGATTATAACGCAGCTGCCAAAGCTGGTGTGCCCTTTGTATTTGTGAATTACGGTTTCGGCAAAGTAGAAAAAGGTCAGATAGGTACTGTATCATCATTGACTGAACTGGCTGACTTGCTATAGCAAGTCAAACCTTTCTGTTACTGCCAGGTTAAATTAATACAATACCATCGACATGAAAATATCTAAGTACCTGCACTCCTGTTTGGTTTTTGAGATTGATGGCTACAAGCTGCTGTTTGATCCGGGTAAGTTTAGTTTTGCCGAAGATGAGGTGAAGCCTGAAATGTTTGCCGATGTAAATGCGGTTATCATTACGCATATTCATCCTGATCATCTGGACGCTGATAATCTGAAAAAGATCGTCGAGCTGAGCGGCGCACCGGTTTATACCAATACGCAAGTAGGTGAGGCATTACAAAAACAAGCTATAGCACATACGGTATGGCAGGATGGCATACATCAATTAGGGCCATTTAAATTGCAGGCTATAACGGTCAGGCACGAACTGATCCTGGACAATCCGTTGCCACAAATGACCGGCTTTGTGATCAATGACACGGTACTGCATCCGGTCGACTCGATGGATGACGAGTTGTTGCGTTATAAAGGCATTGAGCTGCTTATTATGGTAACTATGGCGCCTTTTGCCAGTGAGGTGCATATAGCTGCCTTTGCAGATAAACTACAGCCAAAACAAATTCTGCCGGTACATGACGGCTATGCCAAAGAGTTTTTTATCAAACAACGGTATGAGGCTTATACCAAACATTTTGACAGGCAAGGCATCAAATTTCATAACATTTATAAAGTAGGCGATAGTATAACTATCTAATTGCAGATACCACTCCTGCTGATTATTTTATTGAAGTTTAGAGATGATGCCTACGCCAACGTTATCTGTACTACTGCCTGCGTTTGACAGCAGAATAACCGCCAATCCTTTCTCGATGTTGTAAGCCAGGAAACTGCTGCTACCTTCAGTGCCACCATTATGAAAGATATAACTTACACCGTCTACTTTGATGATATGCCAGCCCAGGGCAACCTGGCTGTCTCCATTGTTGAAAGTGATCTGGTGGGTCAATTGAAAAGCTTTTGAGAGCTTAGTGTCAGACTTAGTCATATTTGCCCTTGCATAGATTAACAGATCATTGATAGTAGATTTAAGCGATCCGCAGGCGGCCAGTGCATCAAAATCCCAGGGCGGGGTTTGTTTGGAATACTCATTATACACAGTGGCGAATCGTGTCGATATAAGCGGATATAAATGTTGCAAGGTTGATTTCATGCCCAATGGTCCGCAGATGATCTCATTAACCAATTGTTCATAGGGCTTGCCGGTTACGCGTTCCAGGATTATCCCTAATAAACCTACTGCTAAATTTGAATAAGCATATTTTGCACCCGGCTGGCTCCTTAACGTGCAATGTTTCAGATATTCAAAAAGCATTTGCCGGGTATAGTTTTTATACGGATTGGCATCGTCATAATCTTTTTGGGCCGAAAAGTTTGAAGGCAGGCCCGGCAGACCAGATGTATGATTGCTCAAATTTACCAACTTGATATCTTTTAACGCAGGATTAGCGGCAACCGAATCGGGCAGGTATTTAGTGATTGGGTCATCTAAGCTTAGTTTGCCCTGGTTTACGTACCAGGCCAGCAGGGTTGCTGTGAAAGTTTTGCTGATAGACGCAATTTCGTAAATGGTACCCATATTTGGCATTTTGCCGTTGCCCTTTTTGGTTTCGCCATAATTATAAGTATGAACTGTACCCTTGCTAATGATGCCGACGCTTATGCTTACCGTATTTGAACGTTGGATGTATTTACGTACCACAGAGTCGACCACCTTGTCGGTTGGTGTTTTTAATTGATTATTTGATATGGCTAAAAAAGGCTTACTGACTGACAGTTCTTTATAAGGCTCTAACTTAAAGTACGATAACTTGTCATCCCCGCTCAGGCTGATAGTGAGCAGCATGGTCAGGACATCAAACTGTACCTTGTAAGCTGCTGTAACATTATTAACAAAACTAATCAGCGAATCTTTCTTTACCGCCCCCAATGGAAACAGCTCTCTATTTAAGAAATCACGAAAATTGTTTGGAGGGATTGACTGTTTAAAACGGGTATCTGCCAGGTTATATATGGCATCAGCATCTTTAGTAACGATATGTTTTTTGATGAGCGCAAAAACCGAATCAGTTTTGCGAAGTTGACGTACCTGGGCGCTAGTATTAAAACTTAAAAACACCCCTGCCCAACAAATCAATATTCCACCCAGTACCTTCCTCATATTAATTAAGGGTTTTGCCCGGCCAGCAGATAAAGCACCGCCATACGGATGGCAACACCGTTTTCAACCTGGTCTAAAATGATGGACTGTTTACTGTCGGCCACATCGCTGGTAATCTCCACGCCGCGGTTAATGGGGCCAGGGTGCATTACGGTGATCTCCTTGTCCAGCGAGTCGAGGATCTGCTTATTTAAGCCATACAGCATGGTATATTCCCGAAGCGACGGGAAGTATTTAATGTCTTGCCGCTCCATTTGTATGCGCAGCATGTTGGCTACGTCGCACCAGTTCAGGGCTTTTATCAGGTTATGCTCAACTTTAACCCCTAAGGCGCCAATGTATTTGGGTATCAGGGTGGTTGGTCCGCAAACCATTACTTCAGCACCCAGTTGCTTCAGACAAAGTATATTTGAAAGCGCTACGCGCGAATGCAGGATATCGCCCACAATAACTACCTTTTTCCCGGCAATATCGCCATACTTTTCGCGGATGGAAAAGGCGTCAAGCAAAGCCTGGGTGGGGTGCTCATGCGCGCCGTCGCCGGCATTCACGATCTGTGCATTTACATGTTTTGATAAAAATGTGGCTGCACCGGCGTATGGGTGGCGCATAACCACCAGATCTACCTTCATGGCCAGGATATTATTTACCGTGTCTATCAGCGTTTCGCCTTTACTTACCGAAGATGACGAAGCCGCGAAGTTAACCACGTCGGCAGAGAGACGCTTTTCGGCAAGCTCGAACGATAAACGGGTGCGGGTTGAGTTTTCGAAGAAAATATTGGCAATAGTCACATCACGCAGTGACGGAACTTTCTTTATTGGACGATTCAGTACCGTTTTAAAGTTGTCGGCTGTTTCAAATATCAACTGAATATCAGCGGCATTTAAACCTTTAATTCCAAGTAGATGACGTGTGCTTAATCCTGCCATGTTGTAATTTATAATATCGAATATCGAATACTGAATATTGAATGACGAAGTGTTTGATCAGTTCCCAAAATCTAGTGTCAATATTATTTAAGGTTATTCTTCTTTGCTGTTTCAATACTTTTTACAAAGATTGCTACAAGCTGATTGCATTCATTTTTTGCCTTTAGCACAGTTTCTATATCAATCAAACTTCTGCGTTCAATTATTTTAATTGAAATCAGCGATTCTCTCAATTCTTTTAAAATGATTTTCATTTTATGAATGAAATCATTCCTTGATTCTGCAGATTGCGCTTCTCCATAGTTTAATGCCGGCGAACATCCTGAACGTATCAATTGGCCAGCTAATAATTACCCAGCCTCGAAATAGGAAGCGCGTCCACTATATCGGATACGATTATTGCGAAGTCTATTAA
>DATCXS010000458.1:0-3356 GCA_036565645.1 Mucilaginibacter sp. | reverse complement strand
GGCGGTCATATTCCAGATCAGCCATGAATCAATAGTACCAAAGGCCAGTTTACCAGCCTCTGCTTTTTCTCTGGCACCGGGTACGTTATCTAATATCCACTGCACTTTGGTTGCTGAGAAATAGGCATCTAAAACAAGCCCGGTTTTTTCCCTGATGATTTTGTCGGCGCCCTTAGCCCGTAATCCGTCGCAAACAGCTGCCGTACGACGATCCTGCCAAACAATAGCATGATGTACCGGTTCGCCTGTAGCTCTATCCCATACTACGGTTGTTTCACGCTGGTTGGTTATGCCAATGGCAGCTATATCTGTAGATTTAAGGTTAGCTTTTATCACCACCTCGGCAGCTACCGAAGCCTGGGTCGACCAAATTTCGCGCGCGTCATGCTCTACCCATCCCGGCTGCGGATAAATTTGCGTAAACTCTTTTTGAGCGACGGCCACAATGCTGCCGGTCTTATTAAAAATAATAGCCCGCGAGCTGGTGGTGCCCTGGTCTAACGACAAAATGTACTTCTCCATTAAGTTACTTTAGGTTGGTTATTATTGGTTTATTCAACAAATATATTTTTTATTCTCAGTAATTGGTTCAGTAACGTATTTACTTGCTACCTGGGCAAAACTATTTACCTGTGCCTCTTCCCAAGCCTGGTCGTAGTTTAACTCGTTAGCTATTAATTTAGCTACAATTGGCGCTAAACTAATAGCCGCTTTTGCATCTAAAAACAGTATTCTTAATCTTCGTGCCAATACGTCTTCGACAGTACGCGCCATTTCATTTCTAACCGCCCAAATTACTTCGGCTTGCAGATAGGGCTGGCTTTCAGCTAAACGTTCACCTAATGCTGGTTCTCCTTTAATAATTGCGTTTATAAAAGTAGCATCATTGCCGTAAACTGATAAATGACCGGCGACAGGGTCGTTGGTATAACCATGTATTTTCAGATACTTAGTAACACAAATTTTGGCAGGCAATGCGGCCACTTCAATGGCTTTATCAATTGTGTCCTCGGCCATCTTACGATAGGTTGTCCATTTGCCGCCGGTAATAGTGATTAAGCCTGAAGCGTTGACGATGAGTTTATGACTTCTTGAAATTTCCTTGGTAGCACCGGTGTCTTTATCGGGTGCGGCCAGCGGGCGCAAACCGGCAAAAACGGATAACACGTCGGTACGCGCAGGTGCTTTAATAAGATATTGCCCGGCGGTTTGAAGGATAAATTCTATCTCTTTATCTAAGGCGACAGGCTCAAGGCTATGGCTTTCTAAAGGAGTGTCGGTGGTACCCACCAATACATGCTGATGCCACGGTACGGCGAAAAGCACCCGGCCATCCGCAGTTCTGGGTATCATCATCGCGCTGTTTCCTTGTAAGAATGACCTGTCTAACACCACATGCACACCCTGGCTCGGTTTAACCAATGGTTTTTGCAATGCACTATCCATCTGTAATATCTTATCTACAAAAACGCCGGTAGCATTGATAACAACTTTGGCGTGAAGATGATAAATTTTGGGGCTTTCCACATCATGGACAATTACGCCATTAACATTGCCACTATCAGTTTTAAGTAAGCCGGTCACCTTCATGTAATTCAATAAAACCCCGCCTTGCTCTGCCGAAGTTTGAGCCAGGTTAATGGCTAAGCGTGCGTCGTCAAACTGGCCGTCCCAATATTCAATGCCCCCTTTTAAGCCTTTGGCCTCTATTTCGGGGATAGCACCAATTAACCCATCGCGCGTAAGGGATCTTGATCTGCCGAAACTGTATCTTCCCGCCAGCCAATCATACATTTTTAGGCCGATAAAGTATTTGATCCTATCAACCCAACTATAGCATGGTATAATAAACGATTGTTTTTTAACCAGGTGCGGCGCATTTTGCAATAGCAGGCCACGCTCGTGCAACGCTTCATATACCAGGCCGATGTTACCCTGCGCCAAATAACGCACACCGCCATGTACCAATTTTGTGCTGCGGCTCGAGGTTCCTTTGGCAAAATCGGCCTGTTCAAGCAACAGAGTCTTATATCCTCTGGATGCCGCATCTACTGCCGCGCCCAAACCCGTTGCGCCCCCGCCTATAATGATAATATCCCATAGGTTGGTTTTATCCAGCTCTTGTAAATATTCTTCTCTTTTAAAACCTATTTTGTTTCTTATCATTTCACTTTACAGTAAAAATGTTTCGATTGTTAATAAAACGAAACATTAAGCAAGTATATGAAATAATTTAAAAGCCGAAATATTTTTTAGGATTAAGTTATCAACACCATAACTAATTGCTGTTTTATGCCGGAATTCTGCTAAATTGCACTGTAGAATTTAGCATACATGAGTAGTTTAACCGAAAGGCACCAGCATATTTTAAACCAGATACAACAAAAGGGAAGTGTCACTGTATTGGACCTTTGTACCGAATTAGAGGTGTCGTCCGTAACTATTCGAAAGGACCTGAAACTCCTGGAAGATAAAAATTGCCTTTTCCGCACCCACGGCGGCGCCACTCAAAACAACCCTTACGCTACAGACAGGCCGGTAAACGAAAAGGAAAAACTGCAATCTGCAGAAAAAATGAAAATAGGCGCGGCAGCTGCAAGTCTTATCCAGCCGGATGATTCTATCCTGATCGCATCGGGTACAACGGTACTTGCTTTGGCCAGAAGCATTCAGCCTGTGGGTAACTTAACGGTTATCACCTCGGCACTTAATGTAGCGCTCGAGCTAATTCATCATCAAAATATTGAAGTACTGCAGTTAGGAGGGATATTAAGAAAAAGTTCATCGTCAGTTATGGGGCCGTATGCAGAAAGTATACTGGCCGACTTTTTTTGCAGCAAATTTTTTTTAGGGGTTGATGGTATCGACCTTGAGTTTGGTTTGACCACCACCAGCGCCATGGAGGCCCACCTGAACCGACAAATGATGGACGTATCGCAAAAAACTATTGTGATTGCCGATTCGACAAAATTTGGCAAGCGCGGCTTTGGCAAAATATGCGGACTTGATGAAATTGACCAAATAATAACCAATAAAGACCTGCCGGAGCATATAGCAGAAAAACTGGAAGCAATGGGGGTTAAAGTTACTTTAGTGTAACCTCATTATCTACCGAAACCTTTTCTTTAAATAATAATAAAAATAGTATAAGTACTACAAAGGCTATACCCGCTGGTATAAGCCATATAGCCTGCCAGTTATGTAATAAATCTGATGTTTGATAATGGTCGACTATAGGGCCTGATACCGTGTAGCCAATAAACATACCGACACCATAGGTAGCTAATGTAATAAGCGATTGAGCGGCATTTTTGTAATGTTCGCCGGCCAGGTTATCGGTATAAATTTGACCGGCC
>DATCXS010000466.1:0-2599 GCA_036565645.1 Mucilaginibacter sp. | reverse complement strand
CAATATCGCATCAACCGTGATCGATTGCACCTCGGGCGATTTCGAGATCGTGCGCGAAGGCAAAGGAGAGTTGGAGCAATATCTGTAAAAGATATAGCCTAAATAGGTCATCTCGAACATAGTGAGAGATCTATACGCGAGCACATGAAGGGGTGAATAGATTTCTCCTCGTCCTCGTCGAAATGACAAATTTGCTAAGATCTTATGTTTTTCACAAATTCCGGAATCTTTTCCAGGTAGTTATCCTCTTCCAGTAACTTCACAAACTTACTACCTACTATAGCGCCATTGGCGTACTGGCACGCTTTAGTAAAGGTGGCATTGTCTGATATACCAAAACCTATAATGGTCGGATTTTTCAAATCCATGGCTTTAACACGGGTATAATAAGCTTCAATAGCATCCGATACATTCAGGCTGCCGCCGGTGATTGATGATGACGAAAGTAAATAGATAAAGCTGTTGCTCAACTCATCGATCTTGCGGATACGATCGGGCGAGGTTTGAGGCGTTACTAAAAAGATATTGCTCAGGTTGTTGTCCTGGAAATGTTTAGCGTAAAGGGTTTCGTACTCATACATCGGCAGATCGGGAACGATAATACCGTCTACCCCTACCTCAGCAGCTTGTTTGCAGAAACGCTCTATGCCGTATTGTACTATCGGGTTAACATACCCCATCAGCAAGATGGGGATACTAATGCGTTCTCGCAGGTCTTTCAATTGGTCAAACAGCACATTAAGCGTCATACCGTTATCTAATGCCTGTTGTGAGCTGTTCTGGATAGTCGGCCCATCAGCTACCGGGTCTGAATACGGAAAGCCGATCTCCAGGAAATCAGCACCGGCTTTTTCCAAAGCTTCGGCAATATCCAAAGTGGTATTTAATTCAGGATACCCCGCTGTATAATATATAGACAGTAAATTATTATTTTTTATAGCAAAAAGTTGGTTAAGCCGGTTCATATGTTTTGAGTCCATGGGCTGTCTAATAATTAAAATATTTTATATAAGTATCCAAATCCTTATCCCCACGTCCCGACAGACAGATCACCACGTTATCATCCTTTTTAAATTTCATTTTTTCCAGTTGCGCCAAAGCATGTGCCGATTCAATAGCCGGAATGATGCCTTCCAACTGGCAGCATAATAAGCCGGCATTTAAAGCTTCATCATCAGTCACGCTGGCATACTGTGCGCGTTTAATTTTATATAAATGTGCATGCTGCGGGCCGATACCCGGATAATCTAACCCGGCCGAAACTGAATATGGCTCAACAACCTGGCCGTCGTCTGTTTGCATCAATATGGTGCGGCTGCCGTGCAATACGCCTTCTTTGCCCAGGAAAGTAGTCGCAGCCGAATGCCCGCTGTCCACCCCTTTACCCGCAGCCTCAACTGCTACCAGTTTCACATTTTCATCATCCAGAAAATGGTAGAACATACCCATAGCATTACTACCGCCGCCTACGCAGGCCATGACATATTCAGGCAGTTCTTTACCGGTGTGCTCTAACAGTTGTTTTTTTGTTTCGAGCGATATGATAGATTGGAAACGCGCCACCATATCCGGATAAGGATACGGTCCTACCACCGAGCCGATTATGTAATGCGTATCAACCGGATTAGCTATCCAGTCGCGCAATGCTTCGTTAGTAGCGTCTTTTAAAGTTTTACTGCCCGACTTGGCCGGAACAACTTTAGCGCCCAGCATTTTCATGCGGGCAACATTTGGTGCCTGGCGTTCCATGTCAATCTCGCCCATATAAACCACACATTCAATACCTTTCAGCGCGCAAACTGTAGCTGTAGCCACGCCGTGCTGACCGGCACCTGTTTCGGCAATGATGCGTTTTTTCCCTAAGCGCTGGGCAAGTAAGATCTGACCGATGGCGTTGTTGATCTTGTGCGAACCGGTATGATTCAGGTCCTCGCGCTTTAAAAAAATATTAGCGCCGTATTTCTCTGAGTAGCGTTTGGCATAATATAGCGGAGAAGGCCTGCCAACATAATCTTTTAAAAGCTGGTCGAACTCGGCTTTAAAATCGGCATCGTTTAAAATCGATAAATACCGCTGCCTTAATTCTTCAACATTAGGATAAAGCATCTCGGGCACATAAGCGCCACCAAAATCGCCATAATATCCTTGCTCATTAACTCCGTACTTCATGCGTGTTATATTGTTTTATCAGACCAAAGGCCCGTTTTAATTTTTCTATATCTTTTAATCCGGGTTCAATTTCAAATTTGCTGTTCAAATCAACCCCATAAAATTGCGGATGCGTGATCTTTCTGATCTGATCCAGGTTGTCTAAACTTAAACCGCCGCTTAAAAAAAACGGAACGTCTAATTTATACCGGTTCAGTATCTCCCAGTTAAAGGTTTTGCCCGAGCCACCATGTGCATCCGTCTTGGTATCAAACAAAAAGTAATCTACTTTACCGGCATAATTGTTCAGTTGCTCAAAGTCAAAATCTTCATTCACGCCGAAGGCTTTTAACACCTGCACTTTACCTTTAAATTGTTCGGCAAACTCCGGCGATTCGTCTCCATGCAATTGTACTGCACCAAAACCGTATCTCTCTATCAGCTGCTCAAT
>DATCXS010000463.1:0-3812 GCA_036565645.1 Mucilaginibacter sp. | reverse complement strand
CTTGAGCCGCATGCCGTTTTTCCAGGACTTGTTTGATTCGTTTGATATCAATCATGGTTACCAGTCGGCGTACTCGGTAAGCCAGTACAATACATTGCTGCAATACAAAGAGTTGGGCGGAGCATCGAGCCAACGCGATGTGGATAATGATTTTCTACCTAAGTATCAGTTTTCGCAGATCACTATCCTTGAGCAATTTGTGCCTTTATTGGGGGTTGATATCCGCTTCAAAAATAACATGACCACCAACTTCGAGTATCGCCGAAGCCGGATATTGAGCCTCAGCTTGCTGAACAGCCAGTTAACGCAGCAAAACGAGCAGGTGCTGACCTTTGGCTTTGGTTATAAAACTAAAGATTTCAGGTTCCCATTCGGGTTGTTTGATAATCTGATCCTGAAAAACGATTTGACTTTTAAAGTGGACTTTGCACTACGCAATAACAAAACCTTGATCTATCAGGCCGATGTTACCGCAGCACAGATCTCGTCGGGGGCGCAGAATATCACTTACCGGCCTTCGATAGATTATGCCATCAGCCAGCGTTTTGTGCTTAATATATTCTATGATTCAAATCTTACCCGCCCGTATACTTCGCAGGCGTTTAATACATCGTTCACCAATTTTGGCGTTAACCTGAAGTTGCTGCTGCAATAAGCTTAATGCTTATTTCCTGCTGCTTTATTGCTTTTTAAGTTCCCGGTTTAGTTTTCGCTCCGCGCGACGTTGCTTGCGCTGCTCTTTTTTGATCTTATGATTTTTCTTATTCAGCTCGCTTTGAGCTATGCGCTCGGTAGCTACTTTTCGGGTTTTATCGTCATACCCTACGGTTGGTTTAATACCCAACAGCAAACTGCGCCATATCGATTTGAAAAACGAGGAATTGGGCGGACGCTTGTAATTGATATTATAAGAGCGCGCAATTTGCCCCGGGCCGTCA
The DNA here is from genome assembly GCA_036565645.1 of Mucilaginibacter sp. Classification (GTDB taxonomy): domain Bacteria; phylum Bacteroidota; class Bacteroidia; order Sphingobacteriales; family Sphingobacteriaceae; genus Mucilaginibacter. The sequence goes on along the minus strand of DATCXS010000463.1, from coordinate 2,874 downwards.
GGATTATTATGTTTAAGGATAAAGATATTGGCGTATAAAGAGGCTGCCAACTTGTTTTTAAGCATTGCATTCGCGGTGTCTGGTCTGAGAAGTTTTACTTTAAGATCATTATACAGTAGCGTTACTTTCCCTTTAGACCTGAACCTGTCAGCATTAAACTTAAAATCAAAACTCTTTAAAGTACCGCCGGTAAACTTAACCATAGCAAATGGCATGGTTGCACCATTTATTGCCGCCAGATTCATAGGCCCTAAATGGCCGGTATAACTGTAAGAAGCGTCATGGTCTGTAAGGTTTAAAACGAAAGTTGTCTCCAGCTTACCGCTATTCATGAAGTAGCTGGTTAAATTGATATGCGACAGATTGTTTTTCTGCAATGCCTTTTTATTGGTTGTCAGGTTTAGTAAAGTGCCCGATGTATTATTGAAATGGATGCTGCCATCCAGGTTTGATTTTTTGTTATGTTCAGAATAGGTGACGTTAAAATGCTTTACCCGAAAAGTGTCTATCTTCAAATCAGCATCAATTTGATAAATGCCTACGTTAGGGAAGCCCCTGACCTTATCATTAAACCGCTTTGGCTTGTTTGGGTTATTGAACAAGCTAAAATCACCGTTATGGACGATCAGGCTTGACGCGTTGATAATGCGGTATTTATGATAGCTCAGATAATCGAAATGATTGAGCCATAAGGAATCAATGCTGAATGCAAAGCGATCTTTGATGGTATGCTGAAAAAAAGTATGCCGGTTGACGGGTTCAAAAACCAGGCCCTGTGCGGTTAACTGAGAATTATAGGTTGATAGCTTAAGTTTTTCAATGCTGTATTTATAAAGGCCGTTGGGTGTTATGCCTTTGTAGTCGTTAAGGTCGGCAATGATGTCTTTGCAGTAAAGCAGACGGCTTTTGTCGGTTTGGGTGGTTGAATCAATGAGCAGTTCGTTGGCCTGTAAATTCATTTCCTTTAGCTCGGACACCTCAAGTTTAATACCCGAGTAGTCTTTATATTTGAATTTAATATCGTTCAAAAAGATGTCGCCAACGTGAATGTATTTAAAGGTTTTGCTGATTTTTTGCCAGGCCGTTCGGTGGTCCTTATCTATCGTATCTTTGGTATGGTTGAGCTGATAGCTTAGTTGAACCGTAGGCGAGTTGAGGGTTATGCGGTCAATATCAACAATGTGCTGAAAGTATAATTTAAAAGGATGAATGTGCGACAGGATCAGCCGCTTTACATGCACGTTGAACAGGTTGTTAGGGGCCAATCCTTTTGCTTTGCGGCGATTATAAAGCTGGGTGTCAATCCTGAAGTTAATATTGTAGATCATGATCTGACCTTTCAGCACATGCAGCTCGGCCGAAGAAAAATCAATGGTATACAGGCTGTCGGTACCGCTGATTACCGCCTTCTTGACCTTAGACGACAGAATAGGCGACCAATAACTATTCACCAAAAATGCGGCAATAAACAGCAGTGTCAGAAAGGTTGCTGCACCTATCAGCATTACTTTTTGCCATTTATGCTTCAAAAATTTTAACGCCATCAGGTATTTGTTTTATTACTGTGTTTTTAAATTAGCTTCCGGGTTGCACCTGACCTGGGCGACGCGTTTGCTGTTCCAGCTTCCGCTGTTTCCTGTCAGCCTTAAATTTATTGAATTTATCTTCCAAAGTACTCACTGTAGCGACTACTTTATTTACCATGACTCGGGTAAAGCCGACACCGGGCTTTATGTTTTAGGGTATGCTGCGTCATTAATCATCTGCTTTGAAATTAGTTAACACCAAACGGATGCTTTTGTGCAGATGTATCTTACTTCCAGCAAGAATATTACAAAGCGTAAGCTTGTTCATTTAATTTCATCATTCTGCCAGGGAAGTGATTATATAATACGCATAGCACAATATGAGGTGGTCAAAGATCTCGGGTAGCATGGGCGAGATCCTGCGAACGCGAACAAGTGATCCGCGCGCGAATGTGTATCAGTTTGGATCACTCTAAAAACTTAACATATTGATAAACAATTAATTAAAGTATAAAGTTACCAAAAGTGGATCACTTTGGATCGCCTTTTACTGACTTTTAAGTCATTTTTTGGATCACTTAAAATTCCTGCGGGGGGCAATCTGTTGAAGGCTACAGGGAATGATCGCTGCCATAGCAATCGCTTCAAAAAATTTTACTACTGCGGTTTGACTAAGCAATTTCTCTCATAATTCTGCCAATCTGTCACGTAGTATTTAAAATTTATGTATTTTTGCTCCTCAAATTTTTATAAAAATGATGGATTTGATTAGTCAGGATAAGACGCACGATGAGAGCAGGCAGGGCGAAGCTTTGGTATTGGAGCCTGTTGAAGGTAAGAATAGCGGGCGTAAACTCTATATAGAAAGCTACGGCTGCGCCATGAATTTTTCTGATAGTGAGATAGTTGCATCCATTTTGTCAGAACAGGGGTTTGAAACCACGGCCGATTATACCAATGCCGATGTGATTTTTATTAATACCTGTTCAATCCGCGAAAATGCCGAAACCCGCGTGCGTAACCGCCTGAAAGAGTTTAAGGCGGCTAAAGGCAAAAATCCGGGTATGGTAGTGGGCGTTCTCGGTTGTATGGCCGAGCGCTTAAAATCTAAATTTTTAGAAGAAGAAAAACTGGTTGATGTGGTGGTTGGCCCCGATGCTTACCGCGATCTGCCAAACCTGATAGACCAGGTAGATAGCGGCCAAAAAGCTGTAAATGTATTGCTATCGCGCGAGGAAACTTATGCCGATATCAGTCCGGTGCGTTTAAATACCAACGGCATCAATGCCTTTGTATCTATTATGCGCGGATGCGATAATATGTGCTCGTTCTGCGTAGTGCCTTTCAC
>DATCXS010000447.1:0-4325 GCA_036565645.1 Mucilaginibacter sp. | reverse complement strand
TTTGAGCGTTTAGTGCGTGTTATACAGGGTAAATTCCGCAACTACGATACTGATGTGTTTACGCCGATGATTGATTTCATCGCCCAAAAATCCGGTAAAAAATATAACGCGAAGGCAATTCCGGGTGATGCTGATTGGAGTGCTGCTGTAGCCATGCGCGTACTCGCCGACCATATCCGTGCTGTAAGTTTTGCTATTGCTGACGGGCAGCTGCCATCAAACAATAAAGCCGGTTATGTTATCCGTCGTATTCTGCGTAGGGCGGTGCGTTATCAGTACCAGTATTTAGGTTTTAAGGAGCCATTCCTGAACCAATTAGTACCATTGCTGGCCCAACAGTTTCATGGTGTATTTGATGAGCTTTGGAACCAAAAGGATTTTGTGCAGAAAGTTATTTTAGAGGAAGAACTAAGTTTCCTCAGAACATTGGAACAAGGAATTAAGAAGTTCGAAGAATATTTTGAAATAGTCAATAAGTCTTTGATTCGAACAGGGCCTAGTATAGGTGGTGACGTACAGCTACTTTTCCCTGGAGAAAAAGCTTTTGAATTAGCTGATACATACGGTTTTCCGCTTGACCTTACCGAATTAATGGCTCGAGAAAAAGGCGCGCTAGTGCACTTACCAAGCTACGAAAAAGCACTCGCTGAACAAAAAGCCCGCTCACGCGCAGCAGGCGCTATAGATACCGGCGATTGGGCGATCATTAAAGATGACGATACCGTTGAATTTACCGGCTACGATGAAACTGAAACCGTGGCTCACGTAGTGAAATACCGCAAGGTAACCGCAAAAGGTAAAGACCAATATCAAATTGTGTTGGATAAGACCCCATTTTATGCAGAAAGTGGCGGTCAGGTAGGTGATACAGGCGAACTGATCTTTCCCGACGGCGAAGTAATAAATGTTACCGACACCAAAAAAGAGAATGGCCTGATTGTTCATTTCATTGACAAGCTGCCCGAAGATATTGATGATGCTTTAACCGCTATTGTAGATCAGGCACGTCGTAACAGCATCATGAACAACCATAGTGCAACACATTTGCTGCATGCTGCCATGAAACAGGTGTTAGGTACGCATGTAAACCAGAAAGGATCGTTGGTAAATGCTGAATATCTGCGGTTTGACTTCTCGCACTTTGCCAAAGTAACTGATGATGAACTGGCGCAGATAGAAGCTATTGTTAATGAAAAGGTACGCGAGAATATCGCGCTAAAAGAAGAACGCAATGTGCCTTACGATGTAGCCATCAGTAGTGGGGTGACTGCGCTTTTTGGTGAAAAATATGGCGATTTTGTGCGCGTAATTACCTTTGACGAAAAATTCTCGAAAGAGCTTTGTGGGGGTACGCACGTAAAAGCTACAGGTGCCATAGGCTACTTTAAAATAGTAGCTGAAAGCGCGGTTGCAGCTGGCGTACGCCGTATTGAGGCCATCAGCGGTATAGCTGCCGAATTGTTTATTAATGAACAAACCAAACTCGTACTGCAAGTAAAAGAACTGCTTAAAAGCCCGAAAGATATTACCAAAAGTATTGAAGATTTACTGGCAGAAAACACTCGCCTGAAAAAAGAGATTGAGAAAAACATCATGGAAAAGTCATCAGGCTTGAAAGATGAGCTGGCCCAAAAGGTACAGAATATCAATGGAATCAACTTCCTGGCGCAGCAGGTAGAGTTACCAAATGCCGATGCGATCAAGAATCTTGCTTATCAACTAAAAGATATTGTTTCCGATCTGTTCCTGGTACTCACCTCGGCTATCGACGGCAAACCAGGCATAACTGTGATGATATCAGAGAGCCTTGTGAAAGATAAAGGTCTAAACGCAGGCACTATTGTCCGCGAACTGGCTAAAGAGATCCAGGGTGGAGGTGGCGGTCAGCCATTCTTTGCTACGGCAGGCGGTAAGGATATGGCTGGCCTTGCAAAGGTTTTAGAGAAGGCTAAGGGTTTTATAAAATAATAGCTCATCACAAGCACATTCTAAGGGGGCGGGGCTTTCCGCTCTTCCCTCGAAGGTGTTGCCAATGACAAGTCTATAATTTGCTTGTCATCCTGAACATAGTGAAGGATCTTATACGAGCGATGAGCATTTACGTATAAGATATTTCGCTATCGCTCAATATGACAAGCATGTTGCCAATGACAAGTCTATAATTTTCGTTCCCCGAAGGCTCTCTCTCGATAGAGGACCTGCGATGCAAAACACTACAATATTTTTACCTTTGGTTTAGATACGTCAGCTATTGGTCTATTTAATTTTAACCTTATATTTGGCAGGATCAATAAAGTTTTAAATCCGATTTTATAATATGTCCGTTTTGGAAAAAACTGTGAGCGACAAGTACGAATTAGTTGTAGGTTTAGAGGTTCACGCACAGTTGTCTACTTCAAGTAAAGCTTTCTCGTCAGATTCGGCCGCTTTTGGCGCCGAACCTAATCATCATATCAGCGCTATATCATTAGGGCATCCCGGCACCTTGCCGCGCATCAACAAACGCGCAGTAGAGTATGCCGTAAAAATGGGCCTGGCCTGCAATTGCTCTATAAATCTGAATAACCGTTTCGATCGTAAAAATTACTTTTACGCCGACCTGCCTAAAGGCTACCAGATAACTCAGGATAATATGCCTATATGTTTAGGCGGACATATCACGGTTAAGCTGTCAGATGGCACTATAAAGGATCTGAATATCCACCACATCCACATGGAAGAGGATGCAGGCAAGAGCATGCACGACAACCACCATGCCGACTCGCTGATTGACCTGAACAGGGCAGGAGTGCCCCTGCTTGAGATTGTAACCCAGCCGGACATGCGAAGCGCCGAGGAAGCCGGTCATTTTTTAACCGAAACGCGGAAGATCTTACGTTACCTGGATATCTGCGATGGTAACATGGAAGAAGGCAGTATGCGTTGCGACGCCAATATATCTGTACGCTTAAAAGGTGATACCAAATTTGGTAACCGCTGCGAGGTAAAGAACCTGAACTCTATCCGCAACGTACAGCGCGCTATTGAGCATGAATTTGTGCGCCAGATCCGGGTAATCGAGGCTGGTGGCCATATCGACCAAAACACCTTAAACTTTAATGCTGATACCGGCGAAACCTCAGTATTACGCTCAAAGGAAATGGCTAATGATTACCGCTATTTCCCCGAGCCTGACCTGATGCCATTAAAGTTGGACACGGTGTATGTCGAAAATATACGTCAGTCGTTACCGGCACTACCCCATCAGCTTTATCAAAAATATGTTGATCTGGGTTTGTCCGATTATGATGCTTCTGTATTAACCGCCGATAAAGAAGTCGCCTTATATTTTGAAGAACTGATTAGGCACACCCCAAACTATAAAGCTGCCGCCCACTTAATGATGGGTGCCGTTAAATCATATCTGAACGAGACAGGCGCTCACATAACCGATTTGCAGATCAAAGCTGCTAACCTGGCCGGTTTAATTAAACTGGTCGAGGCAGGGGCAATTAATAATACGGTGGCATCGCACAAGTTATTCCCGGCTATGATCAAATCGCCCGGTAAAACTGCCGAACAGCTGGCCGGCGAACTTAATTTGCTGATCACTGCCGATACCGACGATGTAAACAAATACATAAAAGATGCCTTAAATAAATATCCGGATAAGGTAAAAGAATACCAAAAGGGCAAAAAGGGCGTTTTGGGTTTATTTATGGGCGAAATTATGAAAAGCTCCAAAGGTAAAATTGATCCTCAGGCCACCAATAAATTATTAATCAAAGAACTTGAATCAAAATGAAAATACAATCATTAGCGTATGGCATTATCGCTTCAGTATTAGTACTGGCTGCCTGTAAAGACGAATCGAAATTTAAAATAGAAGGCACTATAAAAAATGTGGGGGCTGTTAAGAAAGTTTACCTGTTAGAAGCTGACAGCACACAAATAAATATTGTCGATTCGGTAGCTGTTGGCAGCGATGGTAAGTTTGAAATTAAACACGCTACGCCTTATGCTAACCTTTATAAATTACGCATAGGCACAGGCATTTTTGATCTGATCGCAAAAAATGGCGAGGTGATTAACTTCACAACAGACCTGAAAGATAAAAATCCTGCCTATCAAATAACAGGTTCTGAAAATTCTGAAAAAATTCAGGAGTTTAATAAGATCAGTAATTACTGGGGAGAGAAGAATGGTAAAATAGTTGAAGAATACCAGTCTAAGGTTGAAGCTGCCGGTAAAGAGTCAGATGCTCTGGTAAATACCTATCGTCCGTTATTTCTAAAAAATATGGAGGATTACACGCAGGCAGTTTTAAAATTTGTTAATAATAATAA
>DATCXS010000418.1:0-5294 GCA_036565645.1 Mucilaginibacter sp. | reverse complement strand
ACCTATCCAATAAATTAAAATATTACCTGTTTTACCGGGCTTTGAAAGAGTCGTTCACTTATGCTAAAGAGTATGGCAAGAGCAAAGGCATGAATGTGCGCTGCTATGTGCCCACACACTCGCTCATTAACTATTCTATGTGGCAGATTGTAAGCCCGGAGGCAAGTTTGGCTTCGCTGGATTGTGTGGATGGCTATATTGTGCAATCATGGACCGGTACTGCGCGCGAGCCTAACTATTATAATGGCATCGCTAAAGAGCGCTCGTTCGAAACTGCCTTCCTGGAGTATTGCTGCATGAAATCGATGACCGCACCAACCGGTCGTAAATTATTTTTTGAGAATGACCCGGTCGAAGATACCCGCCGCGATTGGAGCGACTATAAAAAGAACTACCAGACAACGTTTACGGCCGAACTATTCTTTCCGGATATCAACAATTATGAAGTAATGCCCTGGCCCGATCGCGTCTTTGACGGCAAGTACTTTGTGAGCCGCACCAGTAATGAACGCGCAGGCATGCCTAAAAGTTATTCAACGCAGATGATGGTGATGATTAACTCGTTAAATGATATGCCGGTATCTGCCAATAAAACATCCGGTTCGCAGGGTGTAAGCGTGTTAATGGCTAATTCGCTGATGTTTCAGCGTTTGCCGACACATGATGACGGCAAGGCCTGGGCCGATCCTTATTTCTCCAATTTCTATGAAACCTCCGGCATGTTTAACCGTGTGCCTACCAATAATAAATTGATGGACCCGCAGTTGTCTAACTTTTTTGGCGAAGCTTTGCCTTTCCTTAAAAGAGGGGTGCCGGTGGATATCGTTCACATAGAAAACCTGGGGTTTGAAAAAGCATTGAAAGACACCAAAGTACTGCTAATGTCGTACGCAAACATGAAACCACCTACTGAGCAGGGCCATGAACAACTGGCTAAATGGGTGAAGGATGGCGGCGTGATTGTTTACTCGGGCAGAGACGATGATGCTTTCCAAAAGGTTCAGGAATGGTGGAACAAAGGCAGCAAAAAATATAATTGTCCGGCCGATGATCTGTTCGAGAAGTTGGGCATCGGTACAAACCCTAAAGCCGGAACTTATAACGTGGGTAAGGGGAAGATCTGTATCATCCGCCGCGACCCGAAAGAATATGTAATGGAAAGCGACCGTGACGGTGAGCTGCGCAGCCATGTTGAGCCTTTATACCAACAAGCTACCGGTCAAAAAATTGAATACAAAAACAGCCTTTACCTGGCCCGTGGCCCTTACGATATCGTATCGGTAATGGACGAAGGCGTAAATGATAATCCATATACTATCAAAGGTAAGCTGATTGATCTGTACGACCCCACTTTACCTGTATTAAGCGAAAAGCAGATCAAGCCGGGCGAGCAAGGGTATTTTTATAATGTCGACAGAGTTGCCAATAAACAAAAACCGCAGGTGCTGGCCACCGCTGCGCGCGTTTATGATGAAAAGGTGGGTAAAAGCAAATATTCGTTTATAGCTATTAGTCCGCTAAATACCGTTAATGCAATGCGTGTTTTGTTGCCTGCAAAACCTAAAAGGGTAGTGGTAACAGATGCAAAAGGCAAAGCATTAGCTGATGTTAAACAGTCATGGGATGCAACAACCAGGACAGCGTTTTTAAGCTTCGATAACAACCCGGATGGTGTTAAAGTGGCGCTATCCTGGTAAGCTCCGCTTTTTTAAAAAATGCGGAATTATCATAACAAGCAATCGTTTGCATATTTAGATAAAGTATTTACGGAGTAATTCACAAATATTTTGCAGCTTTAAGCTCAATACTTTTAACAATAAAACATTTATTATGACTATCAAAAAACGCAGCTTACTACTGGTTTTATTACTATCTATAATTTCAAACTTTGTATGGGCACAAACAGGTCATTATTACAAAGAAATGAAGTCGTTACAAACGGCAATTGAGAAAAACTTTCATGACCAAAAATCGGGTAATTACTTTGTTGAGCTTGACCCTGCCAAACGCGAAAACAAAAACGGTTACCTGCGCGAGTACACCTACCTGTGGTCGTACTGCGCCATGTACCAGGCTGCAAACGAGATAGAAAAGCTGGAGCCGAAAGCCAACCTGATGGCGCCCATGCTGAAACTGATGTACGAGTATTACAGCCCTGCTCCGCCAAAACCTGGCTTTACCGACTACATTATGAAATTGAAACCGGGCGAGCGTTATTATGATGATAACGAGTGGATAGGCATAACCGCTTTAGATGCTTACAGCCGTACCAAAAGGAAAGCCGATTTGGCGCTTGGTAAAGCTATGTACGATTTCATTATGACCGGGCATGATCAGGTGTTGGGCGGCGGTATTTACTGGAAAGAAGGCGACCTGAGCTCGAAAAATACCTGCTCTAACGGTCCGGGTGCTTTGGTTGCCCTGCAAATGTATGAGGCTACTAAAAACAAAGCTTATTTAGATACCGCAATTAAAATTATTGAATGGACGGACGCCAAACTGCAAACGCCTGAGAAACTGTATTGGGATAATATCCGTACTAAAGATGGCAGGGTAAATAAAGGCATCCTGTCATACAATACAGGCACTCCGTTGGAAGCTTATGTTTATCTGTATGAGATCACCAAAGAAAAAAAATATTTAGATGAAGCCAATGCAATAGCCGATGCCTCTTTAAATTTCTTTTATGGTGCCGAAAAATTTCGTGATGATTATTGGTTCAATGCGGTGTTGTTGAGGGGCTATCAGCATTTGCTGAAATTCAATAAAGACACCAAATACATCAAGGGCTTTAAAAAAGCACTGGACTATACGCTTCTGCATGAAAAAAATGAGCAGGGTTTGTTTGTTGGTCGCAACGGCGTACGTAACCTGGTTGACCAGGGCGGTTTGCTGGAGATACTGGCACGCTATGCCTGGTTGGAGAAACAATATGATTTGAAAGGATAAATCCAAGCTAACTATGAAGAAGGTTTTTACAGCTGTTTTAGTAATAAGTAGTTTCGCTGTGTTTGCACAAACCACTATAAAAGTAGTCAGGAGGCAAATGACGGGCGCTGAGGCCATGAAAATGATGCCTAAGATTACAGATGCTAAAATCTATGACAGGGAAGGAAATATAGTTGATTCTGCCAAAGCACGGCAAATGGTAAAAACCTTCGATTATCAAATAAATCAGACTATACCTGATGGACAAACAGAATATAAGCATGTATTGATGAAAGTTGACCACGCTATGGAAGCAAGAATGGATGCTAGTAGTCGGTTGATGTTTCGTCCATCAAACCCTAAACTTTGGGATGGTGTGATACTTGACCTAACCCCCTTGGCTAAACATACAGACATAAGCAAATTGGACGGCAAGGCTGTGGTGTTGTTATTTAGGAACAAATACTATGGTTTTATGTATCAGGGAATTAATGATGCCATTGCTAATTCTATCAGCAGCAATAAATTCGAGGTTTTTGTCATCACTAACCTCGATTATGCATCGGCCAAAACTGCACAAAAGAATGCGCCAATTTTAAATGCACACCATATTGTTGATGCGCAGGACCTCACAAATTTCTACGAAACAGGGGGAGACGCATTAATTGTAGTAACTAATGCAAAACATGAAATAACTTACGCCGCAAAAAGCGGACCGGCAATGGCACCAAGAATGCTGAATAGTTTGCTAAAGGCTTTATAGCTGCATCGGTAACGATTGCGTAAATATTTAGTTAACCGCAAGGTAATATACAGTTGTAAAATGGTAATATCGCTTATGCAAGTTATCTGCATAAAGCCATTATATCCTTTAATATGAAAACACTTTACAATTGCCTTGCGGTATTTTTTTTGCTATTGGGTACACTTACTAACGTGTCTGCGGCAGATGCGCCGGTTTATAACGTCAAAAAATATGGTGCCAAAGGCGATGGCAAACATCTGGATACCAAAGCTATTGATAAAGCCATTGCCGAAGCCAACACAGCCGGTGGCGGTACAGTTTATTTTCCGGCCGGCAATTACCTGTCGGTTACTATCCACTTAAAAAGCAACGTTAGTTTATACATCGATCAGGGTGCTACCATCGTAGCTGCTACTCCTGGTGATGATGCTAAATATGATCTTCCTGAAAAAGGCGAGAACGAAATTTATCAGGATTATGGCCATAGCCATTTTCATAACAGTTTAATAATAGGCGAAAATCTGCATGATATATCTATCATGGGGCCGGGCCGTATTTGGGGTAAGGGTTTGGTGAAAGACGATAATAAGAAACCACAGGATGGCCTCGGCAATAAAACCATCAGCTTAAAGCTTTGCCGCAATGTGATATTTAAAGATTTTACCATTGTGCATGGCGGTTGGTTTTGTTTCCTGCTTACTGCCGTTGATAATACCACCATTGACAATATTAAAATGGATACCAACCGCGATGGAATAGACCTGATATCCAGCAAAAATGTACACATATCAAATTGCACCGTTAATTCACCCGGAGATGACGCCATAGTTTTAAAATGTGATTATTCGCTGAACTATTCACGAGCTTTGGAGAATGTAACCATCACCAATTGTATCGTATCGGGCTACAAAGAAGGTACCATGCTGGATGGTACTTTGGTGAAAGACCGCAGGTCGCCAGCCGGACGTATTAAGTTGGGTACAGAATCAAACGGCGGCTTCAAGAATATAACTATATCTAATTGTATTTTCGATTATTGCCATGGTTTGGCCCTCGAGACTGTAGATGGTGCTGCTTTGGAAGATATCACCATTAATAATATTACGATGCGCGATATCATTGATGCGCCAATCTTCGTTCGCCTGGGTGCCCGCCAACGCGCGCCGCAGGGATTTCAATACAGCACTCTGCGCCGGGTAATCATCAGTAACATAGTAGCTTACAACGCAGATGCTAAACAAGGTGCAATAATTAGCGGCATCCCCGGTCACGATATTGAGGATCTGACCCTGAATAACATCCGCATTTACTTTAAAGGTGGGGGTACTAAAGAACAGATTAATAACAAAGTGCCTGATCTGATTAAAAATTATCCTGAACCCAATCAGTTTGGCATTACACCATCATACGGCTTTTTCGTCCGCAACGTGAAGGATTTAAAAATGAGCAATGTCGAGGTTAATTTCCTGAAGGACGACCAGCGCCCGGCCTTTGCGCTGGACAATGTGGATGGTGCCGATTTTGAGCATGTCCGCGCACAAAAAGCTAATGGTGCATCTACATTTTTACTAAAAAGCGTAAAGAACTTTAAAGTGTTTAATAGTACGAATGTACCAGACAC
>DATCXS010000095.1:0-6388 GCA_036565645.1 Mucilaginibacter sp. | reverse complement strand
CATATGCAGAAAAATACGCACCCAATAAGAACGCTATGAATAAGCCTCCTTTTAAAAACCTCATTAAAATATTATTATAAGAATATATCAGTTAAATAAATAGATCATAAATATGCTTATAAATAGATTAAATACCTGATTTTTTTACAGTATTTTTTTCTAAAAGTTGTCAAGAGCGCCTATACACGGCTTATGTGATTATATTAAGCCAATTTTTGTTAATTTTCGCCGTTAATATTTCTACCACTTATAATGCACGCATGAAGAAGGTTTGTTTTTTAGTACCGGCGATTTTTTATTTATTTATTTTATCTGTACAAGCACAGACAAATCCGTCTCTTACCGAGGTCCCGGTTACATTGAAAGCACTGTCGGCTACCCTGTCAGGCACCTTAACTACGCCTGATAACATTAGTGGAAAAATACCGGTGGTTTTAATTATTCCGGGCACCGGCCCTGTTGACCGTAATGGTAACAGCGAAAAATTAAAGATTAAAGCCGATACCTATAAACTACTGGCCCAAGCTTTAGGCAAAGCCGGTATTGCTTGTTTACGTTATGACAAACGCATGGTAGGCCAAAGTAAAACAGACGAAAAGGAAGAAAATTTGCGCTTTGACGACTATGTAGACGATGCCATAGCCATGATCAACTTACTGAAAGAGGATAAGCGTTTCTCAAAAATAATTGTACTGGGACATGCCGATGGCTCATTGGTAGGCATACTGGCTGCTGCCGATACAGAGGATGCCACCAGCGCTTTTATTTCGGTCGAGGGTTTGGGCCGGCGTGCCGACATTTTGTTAAAGGAACAAATGAAATCCAAGCCGGGATATATGTCTGACGGATTCAATAAGATCCTGGACTCGCTTAAGGTTGGCCATGTACAAAAAAAGGTTGATATTTCTTTATATCCTTATATCAGGCCAAGTATTCAAAACTACATGATGAGCTGGCTCAGGTTTGACCCAACCGATGAGATCAAAAAGCTAAAAATTCCGGTACTGATTATTCAAGGCACTACCGACTTGCAGGTACCGGTAATTGAAGGCGACAAATTAAAACACGTCAGGTCAAGCTATACCTATGCAGTTATGCGCGGCATGAATTATGTGCTTCGCGATGCTCCGGCCGATAAAGACAAAAACCTGGCAACTTATACCCAGCCGCAGTTGCCGCTAAAACCCGAGTTTGTTAGCACCGTTGTCGATTTTATTAAGGACCTTAAATAATTCCTGTTATTTATAATTGCCCTGCAAGCGGCGTATCACAATAACCTCGCTGATATGATAGGCAGTATGATCGGCTATCTGCAATGCCTCGCGTAATATGCTTTGCCCGTTGCCATGTGGTATCTGTTTATAGATATTCTCTTTTTTAAACAAGTCGATAAACTGCTCCAGGTCATCATCAATTTGTTTTAATGACTCTTCCCAGGCAGCATCGTTGGCCGGTGCAGCTTCTTTGGGCCAGTACCCGTCCGGCCATTTTGGCGATTGATGATTAGCATCCAAACAAAACTGCAGCATATCCCATTGGGCAATGCGTATATGCTCAACCAGTTGCCAGATGCTATACGGCAGCCTGTCAGGCTTATCCCCCCGCGCTCCGGCAGGCAAACCGTCAAGCGCATCTTTTAAACCAATATGCGCGCTGCCTCCGCGTAATAGTTTTACTATCTCATCAATAATAATTTCGTGCTCGCTGGTCATAATATTACGGTTGTTTTATTGTTATTTAATAGCTTTTTTGGGTTAAATGTTCTAAGTTTATCCAACAAATAATTTCCTGAATGAACCGTCACCTATCATTTTTATTGCTTATTACCTTTTTTGCTGTTGGATGCCAGAAAGATATGCAGGCTCCCGGCAGCTTACAAGCCCAGGGTAACGAGGCTTTCGTTGCTTATGAGAATCATTTCCTTGAAGAATTATGGAAACTCAACCCTAATTGGGCTGCAAACGAGGGCTACCATAAATACGATAGTTTACTGATTGTCCCTAACGATAAAAGCCGCGACAACATGACAAACTTTATAAAAGTTCAGAAAGATTCATTGGCCCGCTACGAAGTAAACGATCTGTCCGAACTGAACCGCATGGATTACCAGCTGATGCAAAACCAGTTAGAATATGAGGCATGGAAAATTTCAGTTTTAAAAGATTATCAGTGGAACCCCACCCATTACAACCCATTTTCGGCATTTGCCGCCATATTGAACGACCATTATGCCCCGCTCAGCAAGCGCTTACGCAACTTTTATCAAAAAATGGACAACCTGCCCGCTTATTACAAAGAGGCGCAAAAGCAGATCAAGAACCCTGTACCCGAGTTAACGGCCCTGGCAATAGAACAGCAAAACGGCGGCATAAGTGTTATTGAAAAAGATTTTGCCGACTCGCTCAAAAAAACTAACATCCCGGCAGCCGAGAAAAAACTGATGACCGACCGCGCTAAACTGGCCGCCCAAAGTGTGAGAGACTATATTAGTTTCCTGCAAAACATAAAAAGCGACAAACCGCACAGTTTCAGGCTGGGTAAAAGTTTATATGAGGATAAGTTTAAGTATACCATGCAATCGGCTTATGGTGCGCAGCAACTGTTCAATATGGCCAGCGAGCGCAAAAAACAAGTACACCGTGATATGGCAAAACTGAGCCGCCAGCTATGGCCAAAATATTTTGGCAAAAAGGCAATGCCGGCTGATTCGTTGGATATGATTGCACAGGTATTGGATACACTATCAGCTAAACACACCACGCCCGATGAACTGCAATCGACTATCGAGAAACAGCTTCCCATACTGTCGGCCTTTGTCAAATCAAAAGACCTGTTCCTGTTAACGCTCGACCCCGGCAAACCGCTCGAAGTGCGCAAGCAGCCCGCTTATTTTGGCAATGCCGCTGTAGCCTCCATGAGCGCACCCGGGCCGTACGATAAAAACGGTAAATCATATTACAATATCATCAGTCTTAAGGGCCTTTCGCCCGATAAGGCGGAAAGCTATCTGCGCGAGTATAATAATTACACCTTACAGATTTTAAGCATCCACGAAGCCATACCTGGCCATTATGTGCAGTTAACCTATGCTAACAAAGCACCAAGTTTGATTAAATCGCTTTTTGGCAGCGGCGCTATGGTTGAAGGCTGGGCCGTTTACGGCGAGCAAATGATGCTGGATAATGGCTATGACGATTCGCCGGAGATGAAACTGATGTGGTATAAATGGCACCTGCGCTCGGTTTGCAACAGCATACTTGATTTTAACGTACATGCCAACAACATGACCAAAGAGCAGGCCATCAAATTTTTAACGCACGAAGCATTTCAACAGCAGGCAGAAGCCGAAGGTAAATGGAAACGCGTAAGTGTAACCAGTGTACAATTAGACAGCTACTACGACGGCTACAAAGAGATCATGGACCTGCGCGACGCCTACAAAGCAAAAATGGGCGACAAATACCGCCTGAAAGAGTTCAACGAAAAATTCCTGAGCTATGGCAACGCACCGGTTAAGTTGATCAGGAATGCAATGTTGGCGAGTAAGTAATATGCAATAATAGCACATTGTAATCTCGACCAACGAGAATTGCCTTTTTAATATTTGTCATTTCGACCAACGGGAGAAATCTTATACCCTTCACAGGAAAATCGCCAGTATAAGATTGCTCGCTATCACTCGAAATGACATTATTTTTTAATATGATGAAAAACAACTGGCCCCAACTCGATTACAATCAACTTAAAGACACCGTTGCCACCGTACAGCTGTGGACACAGATCGTCGGCAAGATCCGTTTAAAAACCATGCCCTGGCTAAACCATTCGTGGCATGTCACGCTATACGTTTCACCGCGGGGATTGACCACGCACAGCATCCCCTATGGCGACCGTAGTTTTCAGATCGACTTTGATTTCATCGCACATCAACTGCATATCGTCTGTAGCAGCGGGGGCAGTCAGTCGCTTGATCTGTATCCACGCAGTGTCGCGAGTTTCTATAAGGAAGTATTTGAAAAAATGGCTTTGCTGGATATCCATATAAAAATCTACGCCAAACCCAATGAGCTTGACCCGGCAATCCCTTTTGCTGAGGACGAGATCCACAAAAGTTATGATAAGCACCAGATAGAACTGTTCCATAAAGCGCTGCTGAATATCGACGGGGTATTTACCAACTTCAGGGCTAAGTTCAGCGGCAAATGCAGCCCGGTGCATTTCTTCTGGGGAGCGTTTGATCTGGCAGTAACTCGTTTCTCGGGGCGGCGCGCGCCATTGCATCCGGGCGGTGCGCCTAATATGCCCGACGATGTGATGCAGGAAGCCTACTCGCACGAGGTTAGCAGTTGTGGTTTCTGGCCCGGCAGCGATCAGTTTCCACATCCCGCATTTTATGCATACTGCTACCCTACTCCCGCCGAATTTGGCCAACAACCCGTAAAACCCGGCGAAGCATTTTACAGCAACGAGATGGGCGAGTTCTTTTTAAAATATGAAGATGTACGCAATGCAGCTAACCCCCAACAAGCGCTGACCCAATTTTTAGAAACCACCTACATAGCCGCAGCCAATACCGGCAATTGGGACCGCGACGCTTTGGAATGTGATTTTTCCTGGCTGGAGAAATAACGAGAAACCAATCATAAATGGAATCAGCTAACATCCCGGGAGTTTTTGCCGACGGGTAATATTCCGCATGTTAGTCCGGATTCCAAATTGCATCATGATACGCCACATCAAAATATCATCTGCCATCCGCACATTTGCATATCTGCACATCTGCACATCTGCCCCCCGTCATCAAAACATCATTTTGCATAGCTGCATATCCGCACACCTGCACATCTATTCGCACATTATCCTTAACTTTACAAAAATAACTGACCATTATGCTAAAAGGATTTTTTAATGTCCCTGCACCGCAAAACGAGCCGGTATTAAACTACGGCCCGCATAGTGTAGAGCGTGCAGCGCTGAAACAGGCTTTAGGAGAAGCTCGCGCTTACAAAATTGATATACCGATGTACATTGGCGACAAGCAGGTGTTCACCGGCAAACGGATGGAGATACGTCCGCCGCATGACCATAAACATTTATTGGCTAATTTTTTCGAGGGCGATAAAGACACTGTCGTTCAAGCCATTGATGCTGCCCTGTCTGCCAAGGCCGACTGGGAAAATACCCCCTGGGAGCAGCGCGCCGCCATATTCCTGAAAGCTGCCGATCTGTTTGCAGGCCCGTACCGCGCCAGGATCAACGCAGCTACTATGTTAGGCCAGTCAAAAAATGCCTACCAGGCCGAGATAGATGCTGCCTGCGAGTTGGTCGACTTTTTGCGCTTCAACGTACATTACATGACCGAGATCTATGCACAGCAACCACCCGTACCAACACCAAAAGGTTTCTGGAACCGTGTCGAGCAGCGCCCGTTAGAAGGTTTCGTATTTGCACTTACGCCGTTTAACTTTACAGCTATTGCAGGCAACCTGCCTGCATCAGCGGCCATGATGGGCAACGTGGTTGTCTGGAAACCGGCTTATCCGCAGATCTATGCCGCTAACGTATTAATGCAGGTATTCCTGGAAGCAGGCTTGCCGCCGGGTGTTATCAACCTTATTTATGTTGACGGACCGGTTGCCGGCGATGTGATATTTAATCACCCTGATTTTGCAGGTATCCACTTTACCGGCTCTACGCCGGTATTCCAAACTATCTGGCAGACAATCGGCACCAATATCCACAAATACAAAACCTACCCGCGCATAGTTGGCGAGACCGGCGGTAAAGACTTTGTGCTTGCCCACAGCAGCGCCAATGTAGATGTGCTTACCACGGCCCTGGTTCGTGGCGCGTTCGAATACCAAGGGCAAAAATGTTCGGCAGCTTCAAGAGCTTATATTCCGGCATCTTTATGGCCAAAGCTGAAAGAGAATTTGCTGCGCGATCTGGCTACCATCAAAGTAGGCCCAACCGAAGATTTTGAAAACTTTGTAAACGCGGTGATCACCGAAGCATCGTTCGATAAACTGGCAAAATACATCGACGAGGCCAAAGCCAACCCGGATGTTGAACTGGTAGCCGGTGGTAAATATGACAAGAGTGTCGGCTGGTTTATTGAGCCAACCATCATTAAAGTAACCGACCCTTACTATGTAACCATGTGTACCGAACTATTTGGCCCGGTACTAACGCTGTATGTTTATGAGGATGACCAGTTTGATGAGATACTAAAGGTGGTTGACAAAACTTCGATCTATGCCCTGACCGGCAGCATCATAGCGCAAGATCGCTACGCCATTACCAAAGCAACACATGAGCTGCGCAACGCCGCAGGCAACTTCTATATTAATGATAAGCCTACAGGAGCCGTTGTCGGCCAGCAGCCATT
>DATCXS010000426.1:0-5283 GCA_036565645.1 Mucilaginibacter sp. | reverse complement strand
ACATGCCGGGATTATTGTCGCCCTGGGCGCACTCTAAAGCACCGTTTATAATGTTAATCACCATACCAAAGCCAGGCTGGCGTCCGGCGGCTTTGTCGGCAGCATTGGGTTGCCACTTACCTGTTATTACATCGTGTGCCGATGGCTTGTGCGTCTGGGGTGTCATCCAGAAATATATGGCTGCCTTAAAAGCTACTACCGGGTCCTGGGTAATCAGGTCGGGGTTGTTCAACAATATTTTATGATCGCCAAAAATACAGTCGGACGCGTAACCATAGTTGCCGTTATAGCTTAGCTGCATCGGCCCGCGGCCATAGTATCTTTTACCTTTTACCGGCGGATATTCATCACTATCGCTAAAATAATTGAGCGTAGTGTCGGCTTCATGGGTAAGCATCAGTCCATCGGTATAGCTGCCATTCATGCCGTGGCGGGTTTCGTGCGCTATGTTGGCAAAAAACGCAGCCAGCTCTTTTTTGTTAGTCGGCACATCGCGCCCGGCGCAAAATTTACCATAATCTATGGTATATGTGCTGTCCGGTTTCGCCCTGGCCCAGGCCTCGTTCCAGTCTACATCCTGCCGTATCCTGGTAGTTTTACCGGTCGACCTATCAGTACGTATAAATTGATAAACCGACACCCCACGGCGGGTAATCTTCATTTTTATCGCACCCAACTCTTTGATAGCTTTATTAAATGCTGCGTAGGTATAAAACTTATCCCTTTGCGGAAACATTTCATTAAACTGTTTTTCTGTAACTAAGTTAATAACCGGGCTATGGGTTGTGGTTGCGGGCGCTGTTGTATTGCCGCAGCTTACACTGAACAATACCACGGCCGATGCCGCAAGCAATAGGAGTTTGGATGACAGGATGATATGTTTCACAACTTATTAGATTTGGTATTAATTAAGTACTGTAAATATAAAAGCAAGTTTAAAGCAAGCATAATTTAATGCGCATTTATTAGCATGTTTAAATCAATATTTATAAATTGCTTGACACCTTATGAAGATATATACCAAAACAGGCGACAAAGGTTTTACCTCATTAATTGGCGGCACCCGTGTACCTAAGCACCATTTGCGTATTGAAAGCTATGGCACTGTTGATGAGTTGAACAGCTACATAGGCTTAATACGCGATCAGGATATTGCCCGGCAGGATAAAGATTTTCTGAAAGAGATACAAGATCGCTTATTTACCATAGGCTCGTCGCTGGCGTCAGACCCTGAAAAATCTAAAATGGTGATACCTGATCTGCATACGGAGGATATTGAGGCGCTGGAGAAGGAGATGGACCAGATCAATACCCAACTGCCCGAGCTTAAACATTTTATTTTGCCCGGTGGCAGCAGCACCATATCTTATTGCCATATAGCACGTTGCGTGTGCCGCCGCGCCGAGCGGCTAATTGTGCATCTGGCCCAAGAAAGTAAAGTTGAAGATAAAGTAATCATTTACCTGAACCGGTTAAGCGATTACCTGTTTACTTTGGCCCGCAAACTGGCTAACGATGATAAAATACCCGAAAACCAATGGATACCGAGATTGAAAAAAAATTAAAAAAATATATTGATAATCAAACTAAAAATATTATACTTTTGCCAAAATTGTCAGCTTTTAAAAATTAACTAAATTATCGAATAAGAATATGTACTGGACACTTGAATTGGCATCTCACCTGGAGGATGCACCATGGCCTGCCACTAAAGACGAATTAATTGATTATGCTATACGCTCAGGCGCCCCCGTTGAAGTGATTGAAAACCTGCAAGCGTTAGAGGATGACGGCGAACCTTATGAGAATATTGAAGAAATATGGCCTGATTACCCTACAAAAGATGACTTCTTTTTTAACGAAGACGAATACTAATCGTCCATAAAACTGTATAAAAAACCCTGTGCCGAACTTAATTGGCACGGGGTTTTTACTTTTTAAGCCGTTTGGAATAGTTTTGGATACAAGCCTGTAATTACTCACAATAAAACATAAATAACATGAGAGGCTTACTATACATCATCGCAGTGATCCTGATTATAGGATGGGCATTAGGGTTCTTTTACTACTCGGCAGGCGGCATTATCCACGTATTACTGGTAATAGCCATTATAGCTTTAATTTTAGGGGTTATCAGAAGAGCGTGATCTTTTAAGAGACAAGAATAAAGAGTTAAGAATAAAGAGTCAAGAATAAAGAGTCAAGACCTTATAAAATAGTCAAAGCCAAAAAAACAAATGCGATAGGCATCTTTATTCTTAACTCTTAATCCTTAACTCTTAATCCTATCAACTCACCTTATACATCTTCCCCGGCAGCGAGCGGATAAATCCCTGCATCTCCATATTTAATAAGTTCATCGCCAGCTGGCTCATGGGCATATTGGTTTTGATGGTCAGATCATCAATAGCCATTGGGGCGTTGTTTTGTTGCAGGATGTAAAAAATATTTCGCTCATCATCCGACAGATCTAACGGTAGCAAAAATTGCTCGGCCGGTTTTACATCTTCAGTCTTTTCCCAACCCATGCTATAGGCCAGATCGGCTACGCAGGTAAGCAAGCTGGCTTTATTATTACGGATAAGGAAATTGCAACCCTCCGAATAAGTATCATTCAACCTACCCGGAAAAGCAAACACATCGCGATTATAGGAATTGGCTATTTCGGCGGTGATCAATGCGCCGCCCTTTATGCTGGCCTCTACAACAACCGTAGCATCGGCCATACCCGCGACGATGCGGTTACGCGCCGGGAAGTTTGCAGGACCGGCAACCGTCCCTGATGGATATTCGGTCAGCAAGCCGCCTTTCTCTAACATTTTTTCTGCCGTATTTTTATTAGCCGCCGGATACATTTTGTCCAGTCCGTGACCTAACACCCCTACCGTGCTTACCCGATGCTTCAGGCATTCTTTATGGGCTATAACGTCAATGCCATGCGCAAGTCCGCTTACGATGACTATATTATATTGCTGCAGCTCGGCCACCAGTTCCTCGCAAAGCTCGCGACCGTAATCTGTAGCGTTGCGGGTACCCACTATACTTACAATTTTGCGGTTGTTTAAATCGGCATTGCCTTTACTATATAATAAGGTGGGTGCGTCAAAGCAGTTCTTTAATCTTTTAGGATAACGCGGGTCGGTATAAAATAAAACGTCGATATTATTCTTCTCGACAAACTTCAGTTCGGCCGCGGCTTTTTGCATGGCCTCATTAAAGTTTAGTTCGCGTATGGTCTTTTCGCCTATACCCGGAATGGTCAGCAATTTATTAGGCGACGTGGTAAAGATGGCTTCGGCACTGCCCATATGGCTCACCATCACCTTGCCCAGCGTAGCGCCAATGTTTTTCAAAAAAGTTATTGCAACCTCGTGTAGTTGTGACATGGTATAGTGTACAGGCTGCAAAATAAGAGAAGATAGAGGGATGTGCAAATAATATTATTCTATATGATCGGGCCTACTTGTCATCCTGAACATAGTGAAGAATCTTATATGCCACGCAGGTCGGCACTATCTTGCTATTGTTGAACTTTGTAACCGGTTTGACTCGCGCCTGTTCAAGCGTCTACGCCTGAATACTCTTTTTGGTGAGTGCCCACACTCAGATGATTATTTAGTCCTGAATTGTAGAATAATCTCCCGTTTGTGTTTCCGCAGGGTCTCCCGACAGAGGACCCTGCGATGCAAACTGCAATGAGTATATTATTCGTGATAAATTATAAGAGCCAAACTTGTTACTTCCACGTTCAAGGGATGCGAACCAAAAATTCAGCATGACATTTATTCTCCCTTATCCTCTATAAATCAAACCGTTTCAAAAAAACTATAAAAATAGTTTGCAAACTATAAAAATAGTTTTTAGCTTTACTTAATGCAAATAAAAATAGTTTATTATGAAGATTAAAGAACTTACCAAAGCCGAAGAACAAGTAATGCAAATACTATGGCAATTAAACGAAGCCATTGTAAAAGATATCATCGAAAAAATGGCCGAGCCTAAGCCAGCCTATAACACCGTGTCTACCGTGGTGCGGGTGCTGGAGGGCAAAGGCTTTGTCGACCACAAAGCTTATGGCAACTCGCATGTCTACTTCCCGCTTATCAGCGAGGCGCAGTACCGCAAGTTCACTTTTGATAAGATGATGACCAACTATTTCAGCAACTCTTACCAAAGCCTGGTATCTTTCATTGCTAATGAGAAAAAGTTGGGCATCAAAGAACTTGACGAGCTGACCAAACTCATTGACGAACTTAAAAATAAGAAATCATGAACTGGCTCATTTACCTTGTGGAGGCTAATGCCTACCTGGTAGCATTTTACCTGGTTTATAATTTGCTGTTGGCCAGAGAAACGCATTATCAGCTTAATCGCGCTTATTTGATTTTAAGTAGCATAGCCGCTTTTGTCCTGCCATTGATGCAGCTAAATTTCCTTAAGCCAACGGTTTATGTATATGTTTCCAACGAAGCTTATGTACCTGTTACATCAGCTACACCGCTTTGGCAGATCGTGCTGTTTTATGGATACCTGGCCGGTGTTTGCATCGTGCTTGCACTATTTATATTAAAGCTGATGCAGTTAAAGCGATTAACCAGATCAAATGTTAAAGTTAAGCGAGCTGACCATCAGCTTATCAGGCTGAAGGAATCAAATACTGCTTTTTCTTTCTTTAATTACCTGTTTATCGGTAGTAATGTGGCGGACGAGAAGCTGGTCATCAACCATGAGCTGGTTCACATTCATCAAAAACATTCGGCCGACGTCATATTTATCGAGTTGCTCAAAGCCATCAACTGGTTTAACCCGGTTATCTATATGCTGCAAAATAGTATCCGAACCGTACATGAGTATATCGCTGATGAGCAAACGGCACAGTCGGCAAATAACACTATGGCTTACGCATCTTTCCTGGTAGATAATGCTTACGGCCAGGTTGGCCCTGCTATAACACATTCATTTTTCAACCATAACCTATTAAAAAAGAGAATTATCATGTTAGATCAAAAACGTTCAGGCAAATTAGCGAGGCTAAAATACCTGGTGGTCGTGCCGCTGTGCGCTGCTCTGTTAGGTGAATCGACTCTGGGATTCAGCAAATCATACGGTATTATTGGTATTGGCGAACAAAAAGCTACTATAGTAAACCCAATTACCGATACCACTAAAAAAGTGCGGGTTAAAGTAACAGATGTATATATTGGCTCCAATAAAAAAACAAATATTAAAGCGACAAATGGCAAAGAAATAGATACTGTTAGGATCGCTCAGCCACCAGTTCAA
>DATCXS010000423.1:0-9730 GCA_036565645.1 Mucilaginibacter sp. | reverse complement strand
GGCTGGAAAAGCCTGATCCCGCTGGCCATAGCAAATATTATTATCACCGGACTTTGGATTACTTTTATTAGAGGATAAAGATGGAACCATTAAGTAATAAAAGAAAAGCAGTTAACAATAAGCCGCTCAATTTACTGGAGCGTTCTTACCTGCCTGCAATTGTGAAAGGGCTTTCAATTACTATGGGGCACTTCTTCAAGAAGCCGGTAACTATCAGCTATCCTGAACAAAAACGCGAATTTTCTGAGAACTTCCGCGGCCTGCACTCGTTAAAGCGCGATGAGAATGGTAAGGAGCGTTGCACCGCTTGCGGCCTTTGCGCATTATCATGTCCTGCTGAAGCAATCACCATGATTGCAGCAGAGCGTCAGCCAGGCGAAGAGCATCTGTATCGCGAAGAAAAATATGCCGCAGTATACGAGATCAATATGCTGCGTTGCATTTTCTGCGGATTGTGCGAGGAAGCCTGCCCTAAAGAGGCAATCTATCTGGACGGCGACATTGTTCCGTCTGATTATTTGCGAAAGGATTTTATTTACGGCAAAGACAAATTAGTTGAGGCGCCGTTAAATCAATAAAGAAGTTTTATACATTTGCCCCCGATTAAAAAGGGGCAGATGTCTTGTAATAGTTA
This sequence comes from Mucilaginibacter sp., assembly GCA_036565645.1. Taxonomy (GTDB): domain Bacteria; phylum Bacteroidota; class Bacteroidia; order Sphingobacteriales; family Sphingobacteriaceae; genus Mucilaginibacter. The sequence continues at coordinate 9,096 of DATCXS010000423.1, read as the reverse complement.
ACCATGAATACATTTTACTTTATAGCGTTTTTGTCGGTATTCTTCGCCATTTTGGTGATATCTGCCAAAAATCCGGTGCATAGTATACTATACCTGATATTAACGTTCTTCACGTTCACTATTCACTATATTCTGCTAAATGCTCAATTTCTGGCTATAGTTAACTTTATCGTGTATATGGGTGCCATATTGGTACTCTTCCTGTACACGCTGATGTTAATGAACCTGAACAAAGAGAGCGAGCAGCCCAAATCAAACCTGGTAAAAATTGCAGCAGTTATAGGGGGCGGATGCTTCCTAGTAACCATAGTAGCAGCTTTAAAAACATTCGGCCATTCGGCACCTGTTCTGTTAAAAGAGACCAACCTGGGTTTGGTTAAAAATTTAGGAAAGACATTGTTCAACGAATATCTGTTGCCCTTTGAGGTATCATCAGTATTGCTTTTATCGGCAATGGTTGGTGCTGTTTTATTGGCCTCTAAAGATTCAAAACCTACAGCATAGATCATTATGGAACATTTAACACAAACCATACAAACCGTACCGCTTAATGCTTACATTACTTTAAGTACTGTAATTTTTGCCATCGGGGTTATCGGCGTATTGGTACGCCGAAACGCGATAGTAATTTTTATGTCGGTTGAGTTGATGCTGAACGCGGTGAACCTGTTATTAACCGCTTTCTCTGTTTATTTAGGCGATGCCAGCGGACAGGTATTTGTATTCTTTATTATGGCCCTTGCCGCTGCCGAGGTGGCTATAGGACTGGCGATAATCGTCATGATCTATCGCAACACAAACTCGATAGACATTAACGTACTGAGTAGATTGAAATGGTAGGGCTGGCCCCTCCCAAACCCTCCCCGGTAGGGAGGGCTTTAATAAATAAACATTAAATACATAATACAACCAAAAAGTTTTCCCTACCGGGGGAGATTTAGAGGGGGCTGAATTTATGGAGAAATACATCTGGCTTATTCCTTTATTACCGTTAGCCGGTTTCGTTATTAACGGCCTTGGCCGCAATACGCTGTCAAAAAGCGTGATTGGGTTTATTGGCAGTTTATTAGTTTTAATAGCATTTGGATTAAGTGTTGCTGCTTTTTTCCAGGTAAAATCAACTGGTCATGCTATTGACGTTAATTTGTTTACCTGGTTTCAGGTAGGTAAGTTTCAGGTTAATTTTTCTTTCCTGATTGATCAGTTAAGCTCAATTATGTTGCTCATCATTACCGGTGTAGGTTTCCTGATCCACTTGTATTCAGTAGGTTATATGCATGATGATGACGGTTTCGGTAAGTTCTTTGCTTACCTGAACCTGTTTGTGTTCTTCATGCTTTTACTGGTGATGGGCTCAAATTACCTGATCATGTTTATTGGCTGGGAAGGTGTAGGTTTGTGTTCATACCTGTTAATAGGTTTCTGGTATACCAATCCAAGCTATGCCGATGCTGCCAAAAAAGCCTTCGTCATGAACCGTATCGGCGACTTAGGTTTCTTACTGGGTATATTCCTGATCTTTCATACATTTGATAGCATAGCTTATAAAGATGTTTTCTTAAGAGCACTTCATACTAACGATGCTCCGTTTGTATTAATCACCTTATTATTATTTATAGGTGCGGTAGGTAAATCGGCTCAATTGCCATTGTTTACCTGGTTGCCGGATGCAATGGCCGGCCCAACTCCGGTATCAGCCCTGATCCATGCTGCAACAATGGTTACAGCCGGTATCTACATGATTGCCCGCTCAAACATCCTGTTCACTATGGCGCCCGAAACCATGGAAGTGGTTGCCATCATCGGTTTGATCACTGCTGCTTTTGCAGCACTGATAGCACTTACGCAAACCGATATTAAAAAGGTACTGGCTTATTCAACCGTATCGCAATTAGGTTATATGTTCCTGGGTTTGGGTGTTGGTGCTTATACCGGGGCGTTTTTCCATGTGTTAACACACGCTTTCTTTAAAGCTTTATTATTCTTAGGTGCAGGGTCTGTTATCCACGCCATGAGTGGTGAGCAGGATATGCGCAAAATGGGCGGCCTGGGCGGCAAGATCAAAATCACATTTGTTACTATGCTGATTGGTACTATAGCCATTTCAGGTATACCGCCGTTCTCAGGTTTCTTTTCAAAAGACGAAATTTTAGCAGCAGCTTACGCGCATAACCCTACTTATTATGTAGTTGGTGTTATCACCGCTATGCTGACTTCATTCTATATGTTCCGTATGATGTATCTGACCTTTTGGGGTAAATTCCGCGGCACGCATGAGCAAGAGCATCACTTGCATGAATCGCCTGCCAGCATGACTATCCCGCTGGTCGTATTGGCTGTTCTGTCGGCAGTTGCCGGTTTTATCGGCGTACCTGCGGTTTTAGGTGGTCATCATGAATTGCATGCGTTCCTTTCTCCGGTTTTTGACGGGTCAGCCAAATTATTGGGCGAACACGAATTAAGCGGCAGTATTGAATGGACGCTGATGGGTATATCAGTAGCCGGCGCTTTGGCAGCTATGGCCTACGCTTATGTTAAATATGTTAAAAATGCTCATGTACCGGTTGAAGATACCGAGGAACGCTCTATACTTTCAAACCTGTCATACCATAAGTTTTATGTTGACGAGATCTATGATTTCCTGATTCGCAGGCCACTGGATGCGCTTTCAGGCTTTTTCTATGACCTTGTTGAGCGCTTAGGTATTGATGGATTGGTGAACGACCTGGGTAAAGGTACAATAGAGACAAGTAAGGCTTTGCGCTTGTTGCAAACCGGTAACGTTGGGTTTTACATCTTTATGATGGTAGCGGGTATTGTTGCCATTTTGATATATAGTTTAAAATTGTTTACAATATAAAATGACGGTTAGCATATTAATATTTTTGCCGGTAATTGCGGCGCTTGCTGTTTTGCTGTTCAAAAACGAATCGGCTAAACACGCTGCATTATTTTTCTCTGTTATTGAACTGGTAATCGCAGGCATATTTTTAGCAAAGTTTGTACCCGATGCCAGCAGCCAATTTGGAATTGATGCACCATGGATCCCCAAAATGGGCATCTACTTTAAAGCAGGTATTGATGGTATAAGCATGATCATGGTATTGTTAACAACAGTACTGGTACCATTAATTATTTTAAGTACTTACAAACATCAGTATAGCAATGCTAAGGCATTTTACGCATTAATACTGTTTATGCAGGCCGGTATGCTGGTAGTATTTACCGCATTAGATGGTTTCTTGTTTTATGTAGGATGGGAAGCTGCTTTGATACCTATCTATTTCATCAGCGGCTTGTGGGGGGGCGAAAACAGGGCGCGTATCACCATCAAATTCTTCATTTACACATTTGCAGGCTCATTATTCATGCTGCTGGGGATGATCTTTGTTTACCTGCAATCGCCATCTCAAACTTACGATATAAATGATCTGTACCACGCGGCTCCATTCGTTTCAGGTCACTCAAGTTTAATATTCTGGGCCTTTTTTATAGCCTTTGCTATTAAGATGCCTTTATTTCCGTTCCATACCTGGCAGCCGGATACTTATACCGAGTCGCCGACAGCTGGTACCATGTTATTATCGGGTATTATGCTGAAAATGGGTATCTATGGTGTTATCAGATGGCTGATCCCTATAGCACCTGACGGCTTTTTGACCTGGCAAAATGTTATAATGGCAATGGCCGTGATCGGTATTGTTTATGCATCAGTTATTGCATTTACACAAACAGATGGTAAACGTTTGGTGGCCTATTCGTCAATAGCACACGTTGGCCTGATCGGCGCCGGTATCTTTGCCTTTAATCAGCAAGGTTTGCAGGGGTCAATGATCCAGATGCTAAGCCACGGTATTAACGTTGTAGGGATGTTCTTTATCTGGGATATTATTAGCCGGCGCTTAGGTACACGAACTATTAGCCAAATGGGTGGTATTGCTAAAGTTGCTCCTCAGTTTGCCATCGCCTTTTTGATTATTACGTTAGGTACGGTAGCCTTACCGTTAACCAACGGTTTCATCGGCGAGTTTTTATTATTAAACAGTGTTTATCAATATAGCCTTTGGGTTGCCGCTGCTGCCGGTTTAACCATCATTTTAAGCGCAGTTTATATGCTGCGTATGTATAAAAATGTTATGCAGGGCACCACTAACGAGCTGACACTAACCTTTGCCGATATCAGCGGTTCAGAGAAATTAGTGTTAGGCATTATTTGTTTATTGATCGTCGGTATAGGTGTTTATCCGCAGCCTATATTGCATATTTCGGCTGCTGCGGTTGATAATTTGATACACACCGTAAAATCATCAGGTAAGTTTTAATCATGAATACGATAATAGTTATATCTGTTTTACCTATAGTGCTTTTGTATTTAGGTTTATATAAAATGCAAAAAGCGTTGCTGCCCGTAACTATTGTGGGTTTGCTGGTTGCGTTAGGTTTAGCGATTGCTCAATGGAACGGCGATGCACTGCCACAATATAGCGGTATGCTGTTGTTTAATAACTTTTCTGTAGCCTTCTCTGCCGTTACCATTATATCAACTATACTGATCCTGCTATTATCAAAAGGATATTTTGAACGGATAAGTAACCACGTGGCCGAGTATTATGCTATTATTCTGTTTTCGTTGGCTGGTGTAATATTGATGGTATCGTATTATAATCTGACCATGCTGTTTATCGGTATCGAGATTATGTCGGTAAGTTTATACATATTAGCGGGTATCAAAAAGAACGACTTTGCTTCAAACGAAGCTGCGTTGAAATACTTCCTGATGGGAGCTTTTTTTACCGGGTTTTTATTGTTTGGTTTTACTTTGATCTATGGGTCGACAGGTTCATTCAGCCTGGAAGGTATCCAGGGGTGGGTATTAGATCATAAAACGATCACACCAATGCTTTGTGTCGGCGTGATATTGGTAATTGTAGGCTTATGCTTTAAAGTAGGCGTAGCACCTTTCCATTTCTGGACCCCGGATGTGTATGAAGGTTCGCCATCACTGATCACCGCCTACATGTCAACCGTAGCAAAAACTGCAGGTTTTGCAGCATTCCTGCGTTTGTTCTTTACCTGCTTCCCGCTTATTTCCAACATCTGGGAGCCGGGGCTGATTGCTATTGCTGTTCTTACCTTGTTTATCGGTAACATTACTGCATTATATCAACAAAGCTTTAAGCGGATGCTGGCTTATTCAAGTATTTCGCATGCAGGTTATTTATTGTTCGCTATTTTGTCGTTAGGTGCATCATCAGCAAATACCATTTTTGTTTATGCTACCGCTTATTCAATTGCCTCGATCATTGCATTTGGTGCTTTGATACTGGTACAGCAAGAAACCAACAGCGATACCTTCGACAGCTTTAACGGCCTGGGGAAGAAAAACCCGTTCCTGGCTTTTGTGCTCACTATTGCCATGCTTTCGTTAGCGGGTATACCGCTGACAGCCGGTTTTATTGGTAAATTTTATGCGTTTAACATGGCAATGGGCCATTATCATGTAGTATTGTTAGTTATAGCAGTTATTAATGCTATTATCGGCATATTCTATTACTTCAGGGTTATTATTGCCATGTACTTCCGCGGTGCAGAGCGCGAGCAGATTGCCGTTTCGCCGTACTATATTTTTGTATTGAGCTTTGCAGCTTTGGCAACCATAGTTATCGGCGTTTGTCCTCAATTAATAAGCGGCCTTATTTAATGGGCCGTTAAAATCCCCGTAAATGATTTAATATTTGTAATTTTACAAATATCTGAATGGAACATTTCTGGGAATACCTTCAAAATTTAACCGACGCTCAGTCCATTTTAAGTAAAGGTGGGTTCTACTTTTTGCTTGTTGTGATTTTTGCTGAAACAGGGCTGTTTTTCGGATTCTTTTTGCCGGGCGATTATTTGCTGTTTATGGCGGGTTTGTTATGCTCGTCGGGCATGATCGATGTGTCATTGGGCACTTTGCTCTTCTCGGTGATTTTAGCAGGCATTTTGGGTAATTATACAGGTTACTGGTTCGGTTACCGAACGGGGCCGGTACTATTCAACAAGAACGATTCATTATTCTTTAAGAAACGTTACATTGTAGTGGCCCAGGAGTTTTACGCCAAGCACGGTGGTATGGCCTTAGTTTTAGGCAGATTTTTCCCAATAATAAGAACTTTTGCTCCTATCTTTGCAGGCGTAGTCAGGGTTGATTTTAAAAGGTTTACCATTTACAATCTGGCCGGTAGCATAGCCTGGGCAACCACATTTATCCTATCGGGTTATTTTTTAGGTAAACGCTACCCTCAAATAAAAGATTATCTGGAATATGTGGTGATCGGATTAATAATAATTACAACAATTCCGCTTGTTTTTGCTTTCTTAAAAAAGCGACTGGCTAAAAGCGAATAATATAAATATAATATACAATAATAAATGAGTACACAACATCCTTGGCACCAGGTTTCTCCGGGTGATGACGTTCCTGAATTTGTAAATGCTATTATTGAGATACCTAAAGGATCGAAAGCAAAATACGAGATTGATAAAGAGTCTGGTTTACTAAAACTTGACCGCGTTTTATTTTCGTCAGTAATGTATCCGGCTAACTACGGCTTTATTCCGCAAACTTATTGTGATGATAAAGATCCTTTGGATATATTAGTACTGTGTTCGACAGATGTATTCCCAATGTCTATCATTGAAGCTAAGATTGTTGGTGTAATGCACATGGTTGACAACGGTGAGCAAGACGACAAGATCATCGCGGTAGCAAAAAATGATATGTCTGTAAACTATATTAACGATATGAATGAGTTGCCGCCACATACTATGAAAGAGATTGTGCGTTTTTTTAAAGATTATAAAGCATTAGAGAATAAGCAAGTGACTATTGAGCACATGCTGGGCAAAAAGTATGCTCATAAGGTAATTAATGAAAGTCTGGAACTATATAAGTCGACTTTCCCCGTGTACCAATAAATAATTAATGGACCCTGACAATCACATAAACGGTTATTATATACTCCTGACCTTTTTCCTGGTTTTGCTTAATGGCTTTTTTGTAGCTGCCGAATTTGCGTTAGTTCGCGTACGCGGATCGCAGATTGAGATCAAAGCAAAGACGGGCAGCCGCATTGCCAAAGTTACCCGCGGTATTATGGCCAACCTGGACGGTTACCTGGCCGCTACGCAATTGGGTATTACCATAGCTTCGCTGGGCCTGGGTGTTATAGGCGAAGAGGTTTTTACCAATGTAGTGTTAAGGGGTTTCACAGCTATCGGTGTTGATAATACATCGAGCTTTGTAAACAGCTCGAGCCATGTTATCGCCTTCATATTTATTACTTTTTTGAGTATCGTTTTTGGCGAACTTGCTCCGAAGACCCTGGCGATACAAAGATCAGTGCGTACTGCGCTGGCTGTATCTGCACCGTTAAGGATATTCTTTATTGTTTTCAGGCCCATTATATGGGTGTTAAATGCTTTCGCTAATTTTATTTTGCGATTGGTGGGAATCAACATCATTCCCGGTCATGAAGCACATCATAGTTCTGAGGAATTGCAATACCTGTTAGAACAAGGTAAAGAAACCGGTGCTATCGATTCGAATGAGCACGAACTGATCCAGAACGTGTTTGACTTTAATGAGCGCGTGGTAAAAAACATTATGGTCCCCCGCACTAAGATATCAGGAGTTGAGGTAAGTACCGGCAAGAAAGAATTATTGGACCTGCTTATCAACGAAGGCTATTCGCGCCTGCCGGTTTATGACGAGGTGATTGACAAAATTGTGGGTATCGTGCATGCCAAAGATATTTTACCGCTACTGGCCCACAATGAGGAGATTGTATTGAAGGATATAATCCGTAAGCCATACTTTATCCCCGAGACTAAAAAGATCAATGATCTGATGGCCGAACTGCAGCAAAAACGCATACAGATAGCCATTGTGTCTGACGAGTTTGGCGGCACTGCAGGTATGGTTACTTTGGAAGATATTGTAGAAGAATTGGTAGGGGAGATACAGGACGAATATGATGAAGAAAAACCAATTGTAGAGACATTGAATGATCGTGAATTTATTGTGAATGCCTTAGCTCCGATATATGATGTAAACGAGCATCTGCCGCATGACCTGCCGGAAGATGGCGACTTTGATACCGTGTCAGGCTGGCTTGGCGATATCTTTGGTAAGATCCCTGACGTCGGCGAGCAAAAGGAAGCAAACGGCTATAACATTACCGTATTGAAAAAATCAGACCAAAATATTGAGTCGGTTAAGCTGGAGCTATTGCTGAATGAAGAAGATACGGTAGATTTGCGCTAACCTGCCCGGTCATGCATCTTTTTTATACGCCTGATATTGCCCCATCGCATCCTCAATACTTCTTGAACGAGGAGGAGAGCAAGCATGCCGTGCGCGTGCTGCGCCTTGAAGCCGGCTCTGAAGTGCAGTTGATTGACGGAAAGGGCGGGCTTTATACCGCAGAGATCAAAGAGGCACACCCCAAGCGTACGATCTTACAAATTACCCATGTCACAACCGGATACAACAAACGCAATCATTACCTGCACATCGCGATAGCGCCGACAAAAAATCTGGACCGGTTAGAATGGTTCCTGGAAAAAGCTACCGAGATTGGCATTGATGAGATCTCGCTGATCATCTGCCAGCGCTCGGAGCGTAAGGAAGCAAAGACCGGGCGATTGAACAAGATCATTACTGCGGCTATCAAGCAATCGCTCAAGGCATACCACCCGGTATTGAATGAGCCTGTGGCTTTGAGTAAATTTTTGGCCCAATCTTTCGATGGGCAAAAATTTATAGCCCATTGCGAGGATCGCGAAAAAACCAGCCTGAAGGTTGAGCTACAGAAGCATAGCCGGTACCTGATACTGATAGGCCCTGAAGGTGATTTCTCGCCGGCAGAAATAGATACTGCTTTGGATAATGGATATAAAGCCATAACTTTAGGTGATAGCAGGCTGCGCACGGAAACCGCTGCTTTAGAGGCTTGCTTTGAGGTAAATTTTTTGAATAGATAATTTGCACTTAACTTTTTGTCATCCTGAACGAAGTGAAGGATCTTATCCGCTTTTACAAGATCCTTCACT
>DATCXS010000417.1:0-25304 GCA_036565645.1 Mucilaginibacter sp. | reverse complement strand
GCCTATCTTGGCCAGTTTCTCGAAGCCGTCGACAAACTCGGCCATTATTTTAAATATCTGCCAGGAGTCGGTTACTTTAATTTCCTGCCAGTCTTTGTTCTCAAATGCGTGTCTTATTTTGTCTTCGCCAGTCATGTTTTTTTATTTAGTCCGGGAGTCGGGACGACCGAAAGTCCGGAAGTTTTAGTTATTGTTCTTATAGATGTTTGTAAACGTAATATTGTTTTTAATTAAGCTTTTGAACTGGCAGTCTTACCGATTTTCGGCTCGAAGTTACCAGCAAGCCAACAAATGTAATTAATCCGTTTATCAGGATAAGTTCATTATCGAAAGTATAGCCAAAAAGATCGGCCGAATGCGTACTCAGGTAAAAGCATATCGCCGGAGATATAGCGCAAATAAAGGGCACCAACTTATCGTTAACCTGGCGCGAAGCCATAAATAACCCAAATGAATATAAACCCAGCAGCGGCCCGTAAGTATAGGATGCCACCTTAAAGATGGCGCTCACCACCGCATCGTTATTAATAGCATTAAACACGATGATAGTTAAAAACATCAACCCCGAAAAAGCTATATGCACATAATGGCGCACGTTGATCATTTTTTTGCTGTTGATATTTTTACCTTTATTAAAGTTCAAAAAGTCGACACAAAAGGAGGTGGTTAAGGCAGTCAGTGCCGAGTCGGTTGTTGCAAAGGTGGCAGCTGTTAAACCAAGCATAAATACTATAGCAGGCACAAGGCCCAGATATTGCAGCGCGATGGTAGGGTAGAGGTAATCTGTTTTAATTATGCTGATACCATTACGTGCAGCGTACATATAAAGCAGCGCGCCGACACTCAAAAAGAAAATATTGATCACCACAAAAACTGCCGTGAAGCTGAACATGTTTTTTTGCGCTTCGCGGATGTTTTTCAAGCTGAGGTTTTTTTGCATCAGGTCCTGGTCAAGCCCCGTCATGCCCACCGTGATAAACAAGCCGCCAATAAACTCTTTGGTGAAATGGAAATGGCTCGACATAAAATCACTAAAGAAAAATATCTTAGAATAGCTGCTGTTCTTGATCGCATCGGCTGCCTCAAAAATGTTCATGTTCATGCTGCGGCAGATAAAAAACATTGACAAAAAGACAGAGGATACCAGGAACAGCGTCTGCAAGCTGTCGGTAATAATGATTGTTTTTAAGCCGCCTTTAAAAGTGTAACCCCATATCAACAGCAGGCATATCAACACGGTAGCTGCAAACGGCACACCATAGCTATCGAAAATAAATTTCTGTAATACAATGACCACCAGATATAACCTAAACGCCGAGCCGATAATACGGCTGATGAGGAATATCCCCGCCGCCGTTTTATAACTCCAGGTACCTAAGGCATGCTCAATATAGCTATAAATAGAGGTCAGCTTCATGCGGTAATACAAGGGTAGCAATACTGTCGCGATAATGATGAACCCAGCTGCATTGCCCAATATAAACTGGAAATAGGCAAACTGATCGCCGCTGGGTGCGCCAACCTTACCTGGTACAGAAATGAATGTCACGCCGCTTAAAGCAGTGCCTATCATCCCGAAAGCAACCAAATACCATTTGGAGTTTCTGTTAGCTACGAAGAAGGTGTCGTTGTCTGATGATTTGCGGGACGTTAGCCAGGAGATAATTAACAGCACTAAAAAGTAACCTATAATAAATGATAACAAAACTCCGGGAGACATAGGCAATTAATAAGCTATGTCATTTCGAACGAGGAACGAGGAGAAATCTTATATGCGTGATGGGAGGTCAATACGTATAAGATTTCTCCTGTTAGTCGAAATGACAGGGTGATTTATGTTTACAGCCGACAAGTTAGATATACTACACCATTTAACAAATTTTCAATCTCAAAACTTTTAAACACTATGAATCTTTCTGACTTCCCGACTTCCTGACTATTTACCTATCTTCGCAATATGAACTTTTCGTCGAAGTTGTTGGAGAATGCGGTGGCAGAGTTTGCTAAATTACCGGGTGTAGGCCAGAAAACTGCCCTGCGTTTGGTGCTGCATCTGCTTAATCAGGATAAGGAAGACGTACAAAAGTTTAGCGGTGCTATAAGTATCTTACGCAATGAGATCCGTTTTTGCGAGGTTTGCCATAATATTTCAGATCAGCAGGTATGCGAGATCTGCTCGTCGAACAAACGCGATCATAGCCTGATCTGCGTGGTTGAGGATACCCGCGATGTAATGGCTATCGAAAATACCAGTCAGTATAACGGCGTTTATCACGTATTAGGCGGATTAATCTCGCCGATGGATGGCATCGGACCGTCTGACCTCCAGGTAGATTCGCTGGTGGAGCGCTTGAAAAACGACGAAGTCAAAGAAGTTATCTTTGCCCTGAGCGCCACCATGGAAGGCGACACTACCATATTTTACCTGCACAAAAGGCTAAAACAATTTAATATTAGTATCTCAACAATTGCTCGTGGCATAGCTTTTGGAGGAGAATTGGAGTATGTAGACGAAATCACCTTAGGTCGATCTATCGCTACACGTGTTCCGTATGAAAATTCTTTATCCAGGTAAGTATGAAACTATCGGTAATTGTAGTTAATCACAACCGTTGTGATTTGCTGAAACTTGCATTAAATTCTTTAATTAAAGCTTCAAATAACATTGACTATGAGTTAATTATAGTTGACAACGCATCAACTGACAACTCTGTCGAAATGCTTCGTGCCGATTACCCGGATATTAAATTAATTACCAATAAAGTTAACGAAGGGGTAGCCAAAGCCAGCAATCAGGCTATTGAAGTGTCCAGGGGTGAGTACATTTTACTGGTCAATGCGGATACTATTTGCGGCAAAGAGACTTTAGACAAAGTGGTAGAGTTTATGGATACACATAACGAAGCCAGCGGGTTAGGTGTAAGAATGTTAGGTGTGCAAGGCAGGTTCCTGAAAGAATCAAATCGGGGTCTGACCAAACCTTGGGTAACTTTCTTTAAACTGATAGGTTTTTCCAAAAATTTTCAAAAAACCCGTTTATCCGACCGCAATCACAAAGCCTGGGTAAAGGAATTTCAAACCTCAGAGATTGATATACTGAATGACGCCTTTATGCTGATCCGTAAATCTGTGTTGAGTGATGTGGGATTGTTTGACGAGCGCTTTGTGCAATACGGGCATAATATTGACTTGTCATACCGTATGCGTCTGGCAGGCTATAAAAATTTCTATTTCCCAAAAACGTATATCATCAACCTAAAAAGCGATAGCACACCGAAATTTAGCTGGCGGTATATCAAGAATTTTTATGGCGCTATGCTTATCTTCGCGGCCAAGTACCTGTTCAGATTGCCTGAAATAAAAATAGAAGGCATGCAGATGTACCCGGCTGCTTATGAAGTTGAACAATAAAACCGTTATTATCACCGGTGCCTCATCAGGCATTGGTAAATCATTAGCTCATGAATTTGCCCGCAGGGGCGTTAATTTGGTATTAGCTGCAAGGCAATATGTTACGCTGTGCGAAATAGCGCAGCAACTGCAGGATCAATACAAGATCAAAGCGCTGGCTGTGCAATGCGATGTAACGTCAGAAAGCGATTGCGAGCATTTAGTGAACCAAACCAGGCTAACCTTTGGTAAAATTGATATCCTGATCAACAACGCAGGTATATCCATGCGGGCCTTGTTTAAGGATGTTGATATAGAGGTGCTAAAATCCCTGATGGATGTAAATTTTTGGGGCGCGGTTTATTGCACCAAATATGCATTGCCCGAAATTCTGAAAACCCGGGGATCAGTAGTAGGCGTATCATCCATAGCAGGCTATAAAGGCTTGCCGGGCCGTACAGGATATTCAGCCTCAAAATTTGCAATGAACGGATTTTTAGATTCGTTAAGAGTTGAAAATCTGAAAACCGGCGTACATGTAATGACAGCCTGCCCGGGCTTTACCGCATCAAATATCCGTAATACAGCACTAAATAAAGACGGCAACCAGCAAGGCGAAAGCTCCCTGCATGAGGAAAAAATGATGACGTCTGAAGAAGTAGCTAAATTGATTGCCAATGGGGTAGAAAAGCGCGAACGCACGCTTATTATGACCGGCCAGGGGAAGCTCACCGTACTCTTGAGCAAAATTATTCCGGGGATATTAGATAAGCTGGTTTACAACGTATTTACTAAAGAGAAAGACCCGTTGCTGAAATAATCTGGCTGTTTATATCAATCAGTTCATGATCGCGTTAATCAATTTCAAAATTTGCCTTTATCTTTATCACTTATGGAGCCTGTTAAACCTGACTCAAAAATACTGGTTGACATAGTACAAACGCGTATGCCTTTTGGTAAATACAAAGGCACGTTGATTAGCGATTTGCCGGTATATTATCTCGAGTGGCTCAAAAACAAAGGCTTCCCACCGGGTAAAATGGGCATGATGCTGTCCAGCGTTTATGAGATCAAAGCCAATGGATTAAACAGTATTCTCATTATGGTCAAGAATGCGTTGAAGAGGTAGGTAAATAAGAAACAGGCCCATAGTGCTTTTGCACAGACCAGTTCGACCTATAGTTAATATTTTTTATCTTCACGCCAACATAAACCAATCAATACCTAAGCTTCATGAAACATCTTTTTAATCTCGTTATTTTTTGTTTTCTGGCGGTAGGTGCTTTTGCACAAACTACTTACACTATTAGCGGCACTGTAAAAAACGGCAAAGGCGAAACTATGCAGGCGGCAACTGTATTTATAGCCGGGTCTGAAAAAGCTACCGCTACCGATGCAGATGGGCATTTTAAATTTATCAACCTGGTACCGGGCGCCTATCAGCTGGTAGTGAATATGCTGGGTTATGCGCCGGCAAAACAAAATGTGATTTTAAAGGATAGACCTGAAACAGTGACATTAACTTTAGGCATAAAAGAGATCGTGCTTAATGAAGTTAATATCGGCAATAAGTCGCAACGCAAAAAATATATTAAAATGTTCATTCAAAGTTTTATGGGCCAGTCGTCAAATGCGAAGTATTGCAAGCTATTAAACCCCGAACTGCTCGAATTTTCTACTGCTAAGGGCGTCTTGAAGGCTACCACCCCCAACTTCCTGATCATTGAAAACAATGCACTTGGCTATCGTATCAAATATTTGCTTAAAACATTCTCGTATGAAGCAGCCAGGAACATAACGTTGTATGATGGCGATTATATTTTTGAGCAGATGAGCGGGACACCCGAGCAGCAACAAAAATGGGAGAAGAAAAGGCAGGAGGCTTATGAAGGTTCGTTAATGCATTACCTGCGTTCATTATACGCAGGCACAACGCGGCAGGAAGGATTTTTGCTTTACAAGATATTGAATGCTACCTTTCCGATGTATATTGAATCGATACCTATAATTCCTGAACAAATCGTTGACAGGTCTGAAAAGAGCCTGATTACCTTTAAATATAATTACCGGTTTTATATTTTATACGATAAGAAGAAGGCTGCTAAACCCGACCCAACCCGTGTGAGCCAGGATAGGGTAAGTGATCTGGATAATTACGGTTCTATTTTTAGAACCGATGCCCGGGTGGACAGCCGCGGTAGCTTTACCAACTACCAAAAGCTGTTGATACAAGGTTTCTGGGGGCGTAAGCGTGTGGCCGACCAACTGCCGTGGGAGTATACGCCACCAAAAGGCGTGGCCACCAATTAACTCAAGTTGTCATCGACGGGGTACAACGAGAGGAGACAGTGCTATTAAAAAGTTTTACAGCAACTCCGTAGCCAAATTAGCTAACTCGCTCCGTTCTCCCTTTTGCAGGGTGATGTGCGCGTACAGCGGGTGCCCTTTGGCGCGGTCTATAAGGTAAGATAAGCCGTTACTTTCGGCATCGAGGTAGGGGGTGTCTATCTGGTAAATATCGCCGGTAAAAATAAATTTGCTGTTCTCGCCTGCGCGCGATATGATGGTCTTGACCTCATGCGGCGTCAGGTTTTGAGCCTCATCGACAATAAAGAATATTTTGCTCAGCGTACGCCCGCGGATGAAGGCCAGCGGCGCTATGGAGATCTTTTCGTTGTCAACCAGTTCATCGAGTTTGGCCTGCATTTTTTCGTCGTCGGTAAACTGATCTTTGATAAATTTCAGGTTATCCCATATCGGCGCCATGTACGGGTCTATCTTTGATTTGATATCGCCGGGCAGAAAACCAATATCCTTATTACTGAGCGGAACAATTGGCCGCGTAACAAATATCTGACGGTAGTACTTGCGCTGTTCTAACGCACCGGCTAAAGCCAGCAGCGTTTTGCCCGTGCCTGCATTGCCCTGTATAGTTACCAGCTTGATATCCGCATTTAACAATGCGTGTATAGCAAAGGCTTGCTCAATATTTTTAGGCTGAATGTTAAATATAGGTTGCCCGGTTACTTTCTCAAGCAAACCCGACTGGCTGTTATAAAAAGCCGACGCACTGTTCTTTTGTCCGGCGAGAATATAAAAATGATTGGCGGTTTCCTTGTTTAGTTCAAGGTTATTAGCAGGCAGTATATTTTGCTTGTTGAGCTGGGTGATCTGCTTGTCGCTTACGTTAAGCACCGTTTTGCCGGTGTACAATTCATCGACGTTTTTAACCTTGCCGGTTTCGTAATCTTCGGCATGTATGTTCAGCGATTTGGCTTTAAGGCGAAGGCAGATGTCTTTCGATACCAGTACCACATTTTTGTGCGGATTCTCTTCCTGCAAACCTAAGGCAGCATTCAATATGCGATGATCTACCTTATCCGATCCAAAGATCTCTTCTGCATTAACCCCGGTATTCTTAATATCAATGATTACTTTGAAGTTGCCTTTGCTTTTGCCAAGCGGGTGCCACTCGTTAATGAGTTTTTTACGGGAGATGTCGTCCATCAGGCGGATAAAACTGCGGGCTTCGAAGTTGCGGGTATCGTTGCCGCTTTTCATGTTGTCCAGTTCTTCCAGCACCTGGATGGGGATAGCTACATCATGCTCCTGGAAGTTTTCGAATGCGTTATGATCGTACAAGATCACCGAAGTATCTAAAACAAATATTTTTTCCCTTCCTGCCGGCCTGCTTTTATCGTCCTTTTGCATACTACGCTAAATTAGGCAATTTACTGCCTAACGAAAAATTATTTGTTAACCAAAGAGAGGCGCTTTATACCCATATAAAACAAAAAACGGGAGCCCGCGTCTTTCGATCTGGTCTCCCGTTTATCCTTATGAGTAACCGTGGTTATCCATAAAGCATCAAGCTTCTGTATTTTAACCGACTCGCCCTGGCCGTGTGCCCTTGCGGGTTTGGTTGCGTCAAATCATTGTTCAGCGCTGCTATCTCCGTAAAAATTTACAGCGTCTGTCAATGCCTTAAATTAGTTAATACTGCGTTTCTGTGGCTTACGCCCATTTCTGTTTAGTATAACTCAGGCAGTCTCATGATCTTTAGCGCTTCCGAAGATTTGCCCGATTCACTTTTCTGTTAGTCCTGTAAGGCTGTCAAAGTACGTCGTTCTGATGATTCTAATATCGGGGCGCGTCCGAAATTCTGCAAATATTTTTCACGGTTTTTATTAACCGATTATGAACATTAATTTACTGGTTGTTAACAGGTTGGGCCGATGCGAAAACACCTTTGCCGTTATTGCTGCCTTTATTTTGGATTTTTGCTTATTTAATTGCCAGGGTTATTCACAGGCGTATTGTTAACATTAATTGATTGATTTGCAGAAAAATGGTTTAGATAAAAGGCGTAATATGAGAATAAAATCTGTTTGCTTTTATTATTCGGGCATAGCGTGGAAATCCATACACTCATTAATTATGAGCATGTGTATAGATCTTCACTATGTTCGGGATGACATTAAGCGTGCGATATACCTGGAATACTATATCAATCCTATAGCTATCCGGACGCCAATGACGGCGGTCTAAACGCGTGCGATTGCCTCCTCATTCCTACTCACAGCAACAAGGAAATCGCTTTTTAAATCTGACTACCTTAATTTTGGCTAAGCCGGTATGCTTGATGCTGTTTTTCCGCCCCATAAATGGGGCGGCAATGAATTAAAGTGATGTTAAAGGTGCATTTCATTGCCGTTTGGCTTTAGCCAACGGTTCAAAGAGAACAATAGGATTGGCTTTAGCCAAAATTTCCAAATTGAATTTTTAAAAGCAATTTCCCTGCTCGCAGCAATGACAAAATGATCAATTTAAATTTAAAAGTCTATAAAAAACGAAAACGGGTGCCGCCTCTTTCGATTTGACTACCCGTTTTCAACTTTAAGCTGCACCGTAGCGCCGCATAAAGCATCAAGTTTTGTGTATAGTGACCGACCTGATCTCATCGTGTTATTTTGCAACGCTGTTCAATCCCGTTCCTTTTTGTGGATACTGACTTAACATCGTTATGTCGCTATAATCCGATCTGTTAACAAACCCTTGCGGGCTTCTAACTCATCTGTCTTAAGCTCAAACGAGATACATCATGCTTCCGTTCTAAAAAGATCTGCAGATATGATCATTGTTTGCTAACACCGATTGCTTCAAAGGTCATTAATAGTATTGCCATTTTCCGTGAAAAATAAACAAACATTAATACCTCGTTAGTTACATACTGTTTCGGTCGCTGTCGCGACTTCGGTTTCCATATAACTCAGGCTTTCCCTTGATCTTTAGTTCGTCCTAAAACTCCCCCGATTCAATTTTTGTTATTCCTGTAAGGCTGTCAAAGTACGTCGTTCTTGATGATATCAATATAGGAAAATCCATACGATTCTGCAATTTTTTTTTATGGCTTTTCTTAACGCGTAACTAACACTAAAACGACAGTTATCAACACATTGAAAGCTATAAATATGAGCAACATACGCGTGTTATCCCCTGTGTTATCAACATTTGAATTATTCACAGTTTTTGACTTTTTCTTCACTTTGATCGGCGATTAAATGCGTAAAAACGATTCGGGTTAAATTTTCTCGGTTAAATGCTTCCAATACCGCTTGGGGATATGGCGCACATGTAGTTTGGTATTTTTGCGCGCAGGGATGTTTACACTATGAAAATAATTCTTCCACAGGTGCTGGTAAATACTTTCATCCTCGGTATAGGCCGATATTACATCGCCCGGCCTGCCAACTGCAGCAAAATCGAGCGTGATAAACTGCGTATCGTGCCTGTCGTAATAAATACCATAATTGCGCCGCAGGTCATAGATCATCCATTTTTGATCGGTATACCTGCTTTTAAAATGGCTGATGAGCAAGGGCAGTACATTAAAATCAGGTTCGATAGCGGCATAATAAGTCTCGTCCTTCAATTTCCGGAAACGCACAAAGGCTTCCATCCGGTGCTTTTCACGCCGCATCTTACGAATGATCTCTGAAAGCCGCATCACGTAGCGGTTACCATAATCATCCTCAATATTCTGCTGACTGTCAAACGTATACCTTATATAGCCCACCAGGTTATTATCTTCATTGTCCATTTCGGCCATGTGGGCGATGTATAAACGCTGCACACCGTTGGGCGATAATTTTTTCCGCAGACCTTTTAAAACCCGCATCGCATAAGCTTCATTGGTGATAACGTTCAAGGTTTCCTCAAACATAGCTCCTTCCTGCTGCCGGCCCTTAAACAGTTTTACTACCGACAGCTTACGGTCATAGATCTCAAAAACAGCTGTAAGCAGCCCCTCAAACGTTCCGTCGTAAAATATTGCGGTCATTTTAAAACAGGTTTAGCTGGTTGGGTTTGTTCTTGAGATACTTACTTTGCGACTCGGCCAGAATAAATTGTTTGATATTGTTGCCGCTCAGGTCGCGCCGCTCAAACTGCGGACTGTTACAGGTAATAAAATATCTGGCACGATTAACTGACACCCCTATCTTTTTCAGCTGATCCCAGTTTAACCGGCCGTGTCGGCGCGCACTTATAATTTTTTGTGCCGATAATACGCCTATCCCCGGTACACGAAGGATCAACTTTAAACCGGCCTTATTTATATCTATCGGGAAAACGTCCATATTGCGGATGGCCCAGCTTAGTTTAGGGTCAATGTCAAGATCCAGCAGCGGTTGCTCCTGGTTAACTATCTCATTTACATCAAAGCCATAGTATCGCATCAGCCAGTCGGCCTGATAAAGCCGGTTTTCGCGCACCATAGGGACGCTGGTATTTAAGGCAGGCAAACGCTTATCGGCCAGCACCGGCACGTAGCCCGAATAATACACCCGTTTTAAATTAAAATTCTGATAAAAGTAATTGGCCGATTGCAGCACCTGCTGATCCGTCTCGGGCGTGGCGCCAACGATCACCTGGGTACTCTGCCCTGCAGGCGCAAACAAGGGTGCTTTTTTAAATAGCTTCTTTTCTTCCGTCCGCAATACAATCTCGTCCTTTAAAAACTGCATGGGGTCTATCATGTCTTGCCGGTTTTTATCAGGCGCTAACAGTTTCAATCCGGCCTCGGTAGGCATTTCAAGGTTCACACTCAGGCGGTCGGCATACAGGCCTGCCTCCCGCATCAGTTCGTCGCTGGCGCCGGGGATAGATTTAAGATGAATATAACCGTGGAAATTGTGTTCCGTACGCAGCTTTTTGGCTACCTGCACCAGGCGCTCCATCGTAAAATCGGCATCCCTAAAAATCCCCGAACTCAGAAATAATCCCTCAATATAATTGCGGCGATAAAAGTTAATGGTCAGGTCGACTACCTCCTGCACTGTAAAAGCTGCGCGCTTTATATCATTGTTTTTGCGCGACACACAGTAGGCACAATCATAAATACAGTAATTGGTTAGCAATATTTTTAGTAAGGAGACACAGCGCCCGTCCTCGGTATAACTATGGCAAATACCATTACTGGCATTGCCCAACCCTTTATTCTCATTTTTACGCTTACTGCCGCTCGACGCGCATGATATATCGTACTTGGCGGCATCGGCCAAAATATTCAACTTCGCGGTAATCCTGTCTGCATTCATATCAAATCAAAAATACTAATGTTTTTAGCATTTTATAATGGTTTTAAATTTTTAGTTATTCCTTTCAGGTTTATTTTTTTCGGCGGCCGAATTGCTATAAACATTATCTGTCAAAACAAGGTTAAAGTTTAAACAAACCACGGCAACGTACTGTCATTACAATGCGTACCTTTAAATATGGATGTTAAGGAAATTGAGCGTTTAATAAAGATCAGCCGCGAGCGGCCCTTGATGCCGGAGACATACATCCCCTGGCAACTGGAGCCAGGGGCCGACGATATTTTTCTGCCCGAAACTTTGACATCGCTCCAGGATCTTGATCTGTACAAAACACTTACTCCAGCTCAAAAGCAGGAACTGGGCCGGCACGAGTTGGTGCAGGTAATTGCGTCATACGCCTGGGGCGAGTGCCTGTTCTGCGTTTTTATGACGCGTCACCTCATCACCCTACCGGCTGACGATGCCGGGCATCAATTTTTAATTCGCGAGCTGATCGAGGAATTTCGCCATCAGGAAATGTTTGCGCAAGCTATTGCCAAACTGGGCGGCAAGCCCATTAAACAAAGTCGCCTGCATCAGTTTTTTGGTAAGTTCAGCAACAAATACCTGCCTGCCGATTACCTTTTTATGGGCAGTGTATCGGTTGAGCTGGTTACCGATATTTATGGCAACTATGCCCGACGTGCGCCAAATATTTATCCGGTATTGAAGAAGATGTTCGACCTGCATAATATAGAAGAGGGCCGGCATATATTATTTACCAAAGCACTGCTGAAAAGCTATTCGGAAAAAGCGGGGTTTATAAAGCGCACACTGTACAGTTATGTGATTTTGTTCAACATTTTATTCGTTCGCACCATGTATGTAAAGCGCGAGATCTACGAGCGTATCGGCATGGAAAACCCTGACGAGGCCTATCAATTAGCGTCTAAAAATTTCAAACAAAAGTTTGCCGACAAATGCCTTACCGACATCATTGAATTTGTAGACAGCTGGAAGGGCTTTAATTTCCTGACACGCTTTGCCTGGCGGCGGATTTTGAAAGCTAAAATATAATGCAGCCAAAGATGTTTTAAACTGTACAATCCTCGTTGCAGAGAACTTATTTTTCAGCCTTTACCATTCTATCCCTGCTGCTTAAATCCTTTCTTATTTCGACGTCTTTAAATCCCTTGCCGATCAACAGATCCGCGGTTTCTTTACCCAAACTTTCGTTAATCTCAAAAAACAACAAGCCACCGGGCCCCAGCGAAACAAGTGCAAAATCGGCAATTGCCTTATAAAATATCAGCGGATCATTTTCAGGCACAAACAATGCGGTATGAGGCTCAAAATCGGTGACGTTACTGTGCATTAGCTTTTTGTCCTCTAAAGTGACGTATGGTGGGTTGGAGACGATTAGTGAGTATTGCGTAGTGAGTGGTGAGTGGGTTTGATGAAAGTTTAAAATATCTGTTTCAATAAATTCTACATCAACCTCATTTAGCACGGCGTTTTCTTTTGCAGTATTCAGCGCATCGGCAGAAATATCCATAGCAGAAACCTTAGCATCAGGCAAATTCTTTTTCAGGCTGATGGCAATACAGCCGGTACCGGTGCCTATGTCTAAAATATTTAAACCCGTCGGGGAAAGTTTAACAGAGTCAAGCACCCACTGTACTAATTCCTCCGTTTCGGGCCGTGGTATAAGCGTCGCCGGGTTTACCAGGAACTTTAATCCATAAAACTCCGCATAGCCCAGGGCGTATTGCAGCGGCTTACCGGTTTTTAGCTGGGTAATAATATTGTTGATCTCTTCCTGCTGGGTAAGGGTTAACCCGCGATCGCCAAAAGCTTTAATAGCGGCTTTTGAAGTATTGAGCAATTCGGTTAAAACCAGTAAAGTAATAGCCTCGGTTTCCTGAACATCATAAACGCCGGACAAACCTTGCTTAAACGTTATAAAAGCGTCGTTAATGGTTCTCATCGAAGCGAAGTTAGCCATTTGCTCCCTAATCTTTAATAAACTAATCTTCAATCTTCAACAACTAATCTCTAATTCACTAATCAACTAATCACTATCTTCGCCCTATGCCTCATGATGAAACCTATATGCAGCGCTGCCTTGATCTGGCCATTTTGGGCGCAGGTAAGGTTAGCCCGAACCCTATGGTTGGCGCTGTAATTGTTCATAACGGCCAGATCATAGGCGAAGGCTATCATCAGCAATATGGCCAGGCACATGCCGAGGTAAACGCGGTAAACCAGGTATTGACAAATTTTAATAACGCCGAAGAATTGCTTCGCGAGGCAACTATTTACGTCTCGCTCGAACCTTGCGCGCACTATGGCAAAACACCACCTTGTGCCGACCTGCTTATCAAACATCGCATTCCGCAGGTGGTGGTAGGCTGCCGTGATCCTTTTCCGCAAGTGGATGGCAGGGGGGTAGAGAAACTAAAAGATGCCGGTATTGAAGTTATTGCTGGTGTTTTGGAGGATGAATGTCGCTTTTTAAATCGTAGGTTCTTTACTAAAGTGCAGCATCATCGCCCTTATGTTATTTTGAAATGGGCGCAAACGCAGGACGGTTTTTTCGCGCCGGATGATAACCGTCAGTTTTGGATAACCGGTACCGAATCGCGCAAGCTGGTGCACCAATGGCGCAGCGAGGAAGATGCTATCTTGATAGGTAAAAATACCGCTTTGATTGATAACCCGCAGCTAAGTGTAAGATACGGCGAAGGCCGCTCGCCCCGGCGTGTGGTAATTGACCGCAGGCTGGAGTTAAGTACCGATCTGCATATTTTCGATCAATCAGTCGAGACCTTGATCTTTAATGAGATCAGGACAGATGTCGACGGAAAAAATAAATACATTGCCCTGGAAGATTTCGACCGCTATGTGCCGCAATATATCCTGTACCAGCTTTATCTGCAGGATGTACAATCGCTGATTATTGAGGGTGGGGCATATACCTTAAATTCGTTTATCCAAGCCGGTTTGTGGGATGAGGCGCGTGTGTTTACCGGGCAGGTAACTTTAAAATCGGGCATAAAAGCTCCAAAAATTAACGGTATAATTGCCGGTGACATTCCTTCAGGAACAGATCATCTGCAAATCATTTATAATAAAAAAACAGGCTAAATGCTATACATCTTACTAAGTATCTGTTGCAGCGTGGTAGTGTCTGTCATGCTGAAATTGGCCAGGCGTTACCATGTCGACGTACTGCAAGCTATTACCTGGAACTATTCGGTCGCTATTTTATTAACCTGGGTAATTTTCAGGCCCCACTGGGTAAACCTGCAAATTACGCCGGTGACTACCCTGGTTGGCTTAGGCGTTTTACTGCCGGTACTGTTTGTAGTGTTGGGTGCATCCGTTACTGCGGCAGGTATTGTGCGTACCGATGTTGCGCAACGTCTGTCGTTATTTATCCCCATACTGGCATCCTATTTTATTTTTGGCGAGACATTGCACCTGATAAAAATTATAGGCATAGCCATAGCTTTTGCGGCAATTTTATGTTCTATCCCCTGGGGAAAGCGCAGTGGCGGCAAAGCAACCCGGGGCGGCTGGTTTTACCTGTTGATAGTGTTTGTGGGTATGGGTGTGATCGACTTTTTACTTAAGCAATTATCTGCGTTTAAAGCGGTACCTTTTACCTCGCTGCTGTTTATGGTTTTTATACTGGCATTTATCTGTGCCATTATTATGCTCATTGTTAAAATAGCAAGCGGAAAAACCAGGTTCTCGTTCCCGCATATCCTGATAGGCTGGGCTTTGGGTGTAGCTAATTTCGGTAACATCCTGTTTTATATGAAGGCCCACCAGGCGCTGGCTAACAAACCGTCGACAGTATTTACTTCGATGAATATTGGGGTTATTGTAATGGGCACTTTGGTCGGCTTGTTCATCTTTAAAGAAAAACTGAGCACACTCAATAAAGTCGGTATTTTCCTGGCGATGATAGCTGTTATTGTAGTCTTTAATTTTTAAGCGGCGGCTAATGCTGTTTGATGATACCTATAAAACTATTGCAGCTCCTGCCGAAGGCATCTTCCGCGACCGCGGCAGTAAGTTCCTGGCTTTTGGGTATCCTATCCAATCCGAAAATCAGGTTAAAGCGCTTATTGCAACGCTAAAATCAGCACATCCCAAAGCCAATCATCATTGCTGGGCCATGCGATTAACCATCGATCGCTCCGTATTTAAACTGAATGATGACGGCGAACCCTCAGGCACCGCAGGCAGGCCCATTTTAAATACTTTGCTTTCTAAGAATATTACCAACGTACTGGTTGTTGTGGTTCGCTATTTTGGCGGTACGCTGCTGGGCGTTCCGGGATTGATCAATGCTTACAAAACGGTAACCGAAGAAGCTTTGGCTAACGCACAGATCATTGAAAAAACCGTCAATGATATTTATACCATCAGTTTTGATTATCTGCAGATGAACGAAGTGATGCGCCTGATCAAGGATGCTGATCTGCAAATCATTGAGCAGCAATTTGATAATAATTGCATCATTCAGGTATCAATCCGCAAAACACAGGTAAATACTGTTGTGGCTAAGCTGGATAAAATCATCGGCGTAAAAGTAAGGTACGACCATAGCAATTAAATAATTGCGCTATTTTAAACACAAATCGTAAGTCGTAAATCTAAAATCGTAAATCAATTTATTTTGCCGGTTTCCGCCCTTAAATGCCTAATTTAGTCGGAATATGCAATCGTTTGAAGTAGATAAAAACGACTTCCTGCGCCTTAAAACCGCACTCGAAGGCGATGATGCTGAATTAGAGTTAGTTCTAAAAGAGTATCACCCTTCTGAGATTGCCATTTTGTTCGAAAAGCTGGAGCAGGAGCATAAAGAACGTATCATCAACATCCTGCCGGCCGATATTGCGTCGGATGTTATTGCCGAAATGGACGAGGAACATCGCCCCGGCGAACTCCTGATCAACCTTAACCCCGAGAAGCGCTCGGAGATTATGGAGGAGCTGGATTATGACGATGCCACAGACATTATCTCGCAGCTTGAAGAACATGAGCAGCAGGAAATTCTTGAGGACTTAGATCACGAGGATGCCAGCAACATCCGCGCCCTGTTAAACTACGACGAGAATACCGCGGGTGGTTTGATGAACCCCAAGCTGCTTTGCGTAAACATCAACTCCAACAAAAAAGAAGCGCTTGACGAGATCATCCGGCAGTCGGAAGAAATGGAAGAGTTTTATACCATTTATGTGGTAGATAAAAAAGACATCCTGAAAGGGGTGGTTTCCATTAAAGATATCATCAAGGCTCATGCGGATGTTAAGATCAAAAGCATTTATAAGGATGCCCCAATTTTTGTTAAAGCCGACCTTGACCAGGAAGAAGTAGCTAAACTTATATCGCAATATAACCTGACCGCTATACCGGTGGTAGACGATAATATGAAGCTGCTGGGCCGCATTACAGTTGACGACATCATCGACGTAATGGAGCAGGAAAGTACCGAGGATATGTTAAAAATATCCGGTGTATCTGAGGATGAGGAACTGAGCGGTAACTGGCAGGAAGCGGTAAAAAGCCGTTTGCCCTGGCTGATTATTAACCTGGCAACAGGTTTTTTGGCCGCAGGGGTGGTCAGGCACTTCCCGACGGTGCAGGTGGCCATTCCGGCTATTGTGGCCTATATGACTATTATTAGCGGCATGGGCGGCAACGCAGCAACGCAGGCGTTGGCAGTTACGGTACGTCGTATTTCGCTAAGCGATTTGACCGATAACCAGGCTTACCGCACGGTATTAAAAGAATTTTCGGTAGGGATGATTAATGGTGCGGCTAACGGTTTAATAGTAGGTGCGTTTGCCTATTTTTATGATGGCAGCCCGATGATGGGTTTGGTATTATTCCTGGCGATGACGGGTAATTTAATCGTAGCCGGATTGTCCGGCGCGGGCATTCCGCTGATATTAAAGCGCTTGGGTATTGACCCGGCTGTGGCCTCATCCATTATCATTACCACATTTACAGATTGCGCCGGATTTTTCCTGCCCCTGTGGCTGGCAACAAATCTTTTATTGCGACATTAGCATTTGTAGTAAAGCTTTTATTATAAATTTGAACCATCAAAAAACTGATCTATTATGGCAGATATAAGACACGACTGGACTAAAGAACAAATTTCCGAAATATACCATACCCCGCTGCTTGACCTGGTTTACCGGGCCGCCAGCATTCACCGCGAAAATAACGATTACGCCGAAGTGCAGATCAGTTCGCTGATCTCTATTAAAACAGGCGGCTGCCCCGAGGACTGTGCTTATTGTCCGCAGGCGGCACGTTATAACACCGGTGTGGACGTGCATGCCATCATGCCTAAAGAAGAAGTGATAGCGGTAGCTGAAAGAGCAAAAGCCGGGGGGGCCTCACGCTTGTGTATGGGCGCAGCCTGGCGCGAAGTGCGCGATAACCGCGATTTTGATAAAGTAATTGATATGGTGAAAGCCGTGAACTCGATGGACATGGAAGTTTGCTGTACCCTGGGTATGCTTACCGAAAGCCAGGCACAACGCTTAGCCGATGCCGGTTTGTATGCTTATAACCATAATCTGGATACATCAGAAGACGACTACAAGCGCATCATTACCACCCGTAGTTATGACGACCGTTTAAAAACTATAGAGCACGTACGCAAAGCCAAAATATCAGTATGCAGCGGCGGTATAATCGGCTTAGGCGAAACTACCGACGATAGGATATCGATGCTAAGAACGCTGTCAAACTTACCACAACACCCCGAGTCTGTACCCATCAATGCGCTGGTGCCGGTAAAAGGTACGCCCCTGGCCGATCAGCCAAGAGTTTCTATCTGGGATATGGTACGCATGATCGCGACTACCCGTATTATTATGCCTAAAACCGTCGTGCGCCTATCAGCAGGCCGTACAGAAATGAGCACCGTTGAGCAGGCATTCTGCTTTATGGCAGGTGCTAACTCTATTTTTGCCGGCGAGAAGCTATTAACCACACCGAACCCATCATTTGATGAAGATATGGCGATGTTCGAGCTACTTGGCTTAACACCACGCAAAGCCTTTAAAAACGGTCGCCCTGAAATTAGAGAGATGGACACGATAGACACGATTTAAAGATTGAAGGATGGACACGATTTTATGATTGAAGGATGGACACGATGATAAGGATTTAATCCTGACAATCTTTTAATCCCTAAATCGTGTCAATCCTGACAATCCCTAAATCGTGTATCAATTGCGCGGATGATACTGAATAATCGTCCCCTTCAAATATTCCCTATCCAAATGTGTATAGATCTCGGTAGTCGTAATACTCTCATGCCCCAGCATTTCCTGCACTGCGCGCAGGTCGGCGCCGCCTTCGACAAGGTGTGTGGCAAATGAATGCCTGAAGGTATGCGGACTTATTGTCTTTTTTAATCCGGTTTTAGCAGCCAGGTCCTTAATCAGCATAAAAATATAAACACGGCTTAGCCGTGAGCCTCTGCGGTTCAGAAAAACATAGTCTTCCTCTCCCTTTTTGATGGGATTATGTACGCGCACTTGCTCTATCCATATCTTCAGTGCTTTTACAGCCGGGCCGCCTATGGGCACCAGCCGCTCTTTGCTGCCCTTGCCCAGTACTTTGATAAATTCAATTTCGAGATATAGATTAGATAGTTTTAATTCTGTAAGCTCAGACACGCGCAGGCCGCAGCCATACAAGGTTTCCATAATAGCTTTGTTGCGGGCGCCGTCTGGTTTAGACAGATCAATGGCGCTAATGAGCGCATTAATATCCTCATAACTCAGTGTATCGGGTAGTTTACGGGTTATTTTGGGCGACTCCAGCAGTTCTGACGGATCAATCGTAATTAAGTCTTCCATCAACATATATTTATAAAAAGCCTTGATGCCCGACAGTATCCGCGCCTGCGATGACGGTATCATACCCAACTCATTAACCCAGGTAATAAAACGGCGCAGATCAGCCAGCGTAATACTGTCGGGCATAAGTTTAGCCTCCTGGGTACCGGCAAATTCGTGCAGGCGCTGAATATCGCGGGTATAAGCCTCGATAGAATTTGGCGAGAGTGATCTTTCCAATTTTAAATAGGCCTGAAAACCTTTTATTGCCGATGGCCAGTTCAATTGATTTTAGATTTAATGTTTTATACTTAAGTTTGAGCTAATGAATATACAAATTATAAATGGCCCAAATTTAAACTTGCTGGGCGTTCGCGAGAAATCTATTTATGGCGACAGTAGCTTCGAAAGCTACCTGGAAACGCTGAAAGCGCGTTATCCCGAACTGAATATAGCTTATTATCAAAGTAATGTAGAAGGCGAGATCATTAATAAACTGCATGAGATTGGGTTTAATTTTGAGGGTGTGGTACTTAACGCCGGGGCTTATACGCATACTTCGGTAGCCATTGCCGATGCTATTGCGGCTATAAAAGCTCCGGTAGTCGAGGTACATATCTCTAACGTTTACAAACGCGAGGAGTTCAGACATCACAGTATGTTAGCGGCCAGTTGTAAAGGCATTATAGCCGGTTTTGGCATGGATAGCTACCGCCTGGCCATTGAGAGCTTGACGGTTAAGTAAAATATTCAAGCACTTTTTGCCAATTGCGTGAGTAATGACGGCATTAAGGCGGCAGGTCATCTTAATAAAACCGGCGGCGCTCTAAGTCAGTAAACTTTCTGAGCTTTTTAACAAAGAATGCCCACATAATACTGCCGTGGTACATACCGGTTAATTTGGGGTTATATTTTTTGAGATGCGTGCTTGAAGCATGGCTGCCCCTGTCAAATAAATGACGAACATAATAACGGTGCGCCCGGCTTACCGCTGCGGCATCCTTGCGTTTACCTTCGGTCAAAAAGCGCAACAAGGCGGCAAAGTCCAGGAAAAAACGTGCAGTTATTACAATAAAACCTTTCCAAAATGGCAGGTTCTTTTTTATCAGCAATAAATTGTTTCTGAAATTCAGGTAGGTTTTAAACGGGTTCTCGGTAGTAAGCGTACCACCACCCACATGAAATACCTCCGACTGTGCGCAGTACATTACCTTGTAGCCACTGTTTTTCAGGCGCCAGCAGAGATCAATTTCTTCCATGTGTGCAAAAAACTGCTCGTCAAAGCCCTCGGCTTCGTCCCAGCACTTCTTTTTAATAAACATGGATGCCCCCGAAGCCCAGAATACCTCGCCCGACTGTTCGTACTGGCAGTTATCTTTTTCAATCTCGTTAACAATACGGCCACGGCAAAACGGATAGCCAAAACTATCAATAAAACCGCCTGCAGCACCTGCATGTTCAAAGTTGTTTCTTTGATTATAAGCCTTGATTTTTGGCGCAGCAACAGCTATCAGCGGGTCGCTTTCCATAAGCGCAATTACCGGCTCGATCCATCCCGGATGCACTTCAACGTCCGAGTTTAGCAGGATATAATAATCAGCCTTAACCTGCGCAAGTACACGGTTGTAGCCGCCTGTAAAGCCGTAGTTCTCGTTATTTTGGATAATGCGGATAGTTGGATAATTTTCGCGAATAAATTCGATAGAGCCATCGGTCGAAGCATTATCGCCCACCACAATATCCAGATCAGGCCATACCGACGAAAGTACCGATGGTAAAAACTGGCGCAGGTGTTTTAGTCCGTTCCAGTTTAAGATCACTATAGCTACTTTTGGATATTGGCTCATCTTTTATATTTGGACATGTTCTGGTTTAAACATCTACCTGCGGTGCTACCGTAGCCGGTACTCAGGTGTTTTTTTATAATGTACTCCAGAAACTTTACCGTGTGCTTTAGCAATCTCGTATTTTTGGGTTTGTTTTGTTATTCAAATAAGGTACATGGGTAAATTTAATACCCTCTTTTTTATATACATCCTATCATAATAAAGAATAACACAATTGGTGGTGCGTAATTTTTTTTTCGACGCCTAAAATACAGGAGTTTTTCGGTTTAAAAAATGGACAAATAAAGTTTTCAGCAGGTTTGAACCCTAAGGTATTGTTTTGTAACAGAATTAATATTTACTTTAATCATTAAGCTTCGGTTTTAGCTTCCATCTGCGATGCGACCATAACCAATACTGCGGCTCGCGCTGTATCATAGTTTCCAGGTATTTCAAATGCTTTTCGGTTATTTCATATTGGGCCGTCTCCTTTGCGTTTTCAACCAGTGGTACTATGGTATACGTATAGTAACCGCGCTTAACCCGCTTCATATCATAAAATATTACTGCCGAATCAATCAGTTTGGCAATCTTTTCTATCCCCAGAAATACTGCCGTAGGCTGATTTAAAAACTCAGTGAAATAATGAGCTGTAGCAAGTGTAGGCGTCTGGTCGCCGGCGTATACGGTTATCGTGAATTCATTTTTATGTGCCACGCTGCTGCGCAAAGCTTGCATCATGGGCACCGCAACTGCTCCAAACCGGGTGCGTATTTTAATAAAGAAGCGGTCAGTAATAACATTAGCCAGGCTTTTATAAATCACAAACAACCGGGTGCGCGTACTAAACTCCAGCCCCGCCCATTCCCAGTTACAATAGTGTCCCGCTACTGCGGTTACACTTTTGCCTGCAGCCTCATAGTTCTTTACCACTTCGGGGTTGGTGCAAACTACCCGGCGCTGCAATTCCTGTTTGGATATGGTAGTCATTTTAATAGCTTCTACAATCAGGTCGGCCAGGTAGCGATAGTATTTTTTTTCGATATCCGCGCGCTCAGCCACTGATTTTTCTGGAAAGGCATTTTGTAAATTTGCCTGTACTACCTTACGCCGATAACCAATAATATAAAATAGAAGCGCAAATAAAATGTCTGATACCAGATAAAGCAGCCAAAAGGGCAACAGCGAGACGAGGTATAAAAAGACTGTTCCTAATCTTGAAAGCCCTTTATTTATCATTATTTTTGGATGTTTTTATATTACAAACATAATCATATGATTGAAAAAGGCGCGGTATTGCCTCTATTTTATCTTCCGCCGGTGGCCTGGTTTTCGGCGGTTAAAACCTATAAGCCTGATATCCTGATTGAGCGCGAAGAACATTTTCCTAAGCAAACCTATCGTAACCGGGCCAACATTTACTCGCCCGACGGGGTGCTGGTACTTACTGTGCCTGTGGTTAAGGGATCAAAAATGCACACCAAAGTTAAAGACGTTAAGATAAGTTATGATTTTAACTGGCAGCGCCTGCACTGGATGGGCCTGGAAACCTGCTATCGCCGGTCGGCTTATTTTGAGTATTATGAGGATGATTTTGCGCCGTTTTATCAAAAGCAGTTTACTTACCTGTTTGACTATAATGAGCAATTGCTGCAGATGATCCTCAAATTAATTAAGCTTCCGCTCGAATTGAAATATACCGAAACCTATGAAGCTAAACACCCACAGCTGGAAGATCTGCGTGATGCTATTAGCGCAAAGAGGGATTATAATTTGCAACAAAAACCTTATTTTCAGGTTTTTGAAGAGCGCAACGGCTTTATTAAAAATTTAAGTATTGTCGACCTGCTGTTTAGCCAGGGCCCGCAAACTATAAGCTATTTGTAATGGGTAACATTAAAAGGGTACGGTACAAAACTAAAAGGCGCCAGCTGGTGGGCGAACGCCCCGGCACTATTAACATTGCCGATGATGCATTGAAACCCATCATCACCGTTTACTCTTATAATGAAAAAGAACTGGTTTGTGCCGATGGGCACGACCTGAAAGTGATTCTGAACCAGTTTAAAAAATGTAATGATCATACCCATTGGATACAAATCAGGGGCCTGAATGACCAGAAACTGATTGAGGATATCGGCACTTATTTAAAGATCAATCCGCTGGTACTCGAGGATATTGTCAATACGCATCAGCGACCAAAATTTGACGAATACGATGGTTATTTTTTCACCGTTATCCGCCAGGTTTATTACAATGCCGATAATGAATTATGCAATAATCAGTTCTCGGCCATTTTAAAGGCAGGCCTCATTATAAGTTTCGAAGAAACGCACGATGAACACTTTGAAGCCGTAAAAGCGCGGCTATCCGGCGGAAAAGGCGCCATACGTATAGCCGGGCCCGGCTATATGTATTATGCTCTTACAGATACCATTATCGATACCTATTTTGTTTTATTGGCACATATTGGCGATGAGTTAGATGCCATTGAAGATCGCTTATACAACAATGCCGACAAAAGTATTATGTACGATGCGCAACAGCTTAAACGCACGCTGATTATCCTGAGGCGCATTACCTGGCCCGAGCGCGACAAGATCAATGACATCCTGCGGTCTGAAAACCCATTGGTAACTGCCGAAGTCAAAACCTTCCTGAAGGATGCTTACGACCATATTATACAGGTTATGGACCTGATTGAAAACTACAAAGAGATTGCCGGCAGCGTTATAGACCTATATCTGTCTATGGTAAGCAACCGCATGAACGAGATCATGAAGGTGCTCACCATTATTTCGGTAATATTTATTCCGCTGACCTTTGTAGCCGGTATTTACGGTATGAACTTCGCCCGCCTTGACCCGGCAACCAACAAAATAATGCCTGACAATATGCCTGAGCTTTACTCGCCGCATGGATATATTTACGCTTTGGGCGGCATGGTTCTTATCGGTATTATTCAGGTTATTATATTCTGGAAAAAAGGTTGGTTTACTAAATTGTGATATTACCTCAATACATCATCCGTAATCTTTGCAATATCTATACTGATCTTATTAATAAAACCTAACTGCTCTTTAAGTAAATTTTCAGTCACTGTAGGTGCGGTCAGTTCAATTGGTTCAGCTCTTTTTCCGGTAAATTCAATACGCATACCGCCCAGTTTTTTCGAACTCTCGTTGAGTATAGCTATACTTTTCTTAACTAATTTTAAAGCATCAGGCATTGCTTTGTGCATGCCTTTAACCGTAATCTCTGACGCCACGGTCGCAGTGTACGACGACAAGATATGGTTTAACACCACAAACTTATGGATGTCCTTGATATTACGCTGTTTACTTTTTGGCTCAGAGGTCATGCGCTCAAAAGCCGCAGATAAATTAGCCGATTTGACAAATACATCCTTACGGGCCAGTTTGTATTCGGTAACGGTAACTGGTTTGCCGGTAATGCTTTGGGCTATTTTGATCAGGTAATTGCGGTTGCTGCATATCACATCGGCGAGGCTATGTTTTATCTGCTCAAACTCCCAGGTAGGGAAAATCAGGTAGGTGGCAATAAATGCGATGGTTGAGCCAATAATAGTATCTACTACACGCTCTTCGACAATATTAAGATGACCAATGCCCAAAAACTTAAATAAAATGAGAACATAAGGCGTGGTAAAGATCACGCTTACTACATAGTTTAATCGCTGAAAGCTGTACGATCCTACCATAAATAACAGCATCAATATAAACTGCGCCTTGTTATTAGGTATGAAAACCAATATCAGGATACCTATAACACCTCCGGCAATGGTGCCTGTTAGACGCTGGTAATTACGCTGCTTGGACAAACTGAAGCCGGGTTTCAAAATCACGATGATCGTCAGCAATACCCAGTAGCTATGATGGCCCAGTGAAAATGCTTTAGACACGGTAAAACCTATCAAACAAACTAAGCTTACCCGAAGCGCGTGCTTAAAAGCTCCCGAATCTAAAGTGAAATTGTCGAAGAAAACATGAGGCGCAAAGTCCTGATGAGGCGCAAATTTGGAGTACTCGACATCGTTATTATTCTCAAGCAATATTTTTGACGAGCTTGAATTATAGTAATTGAAGATGTTTTCGATCTCTTTGTTGAGGTCGCGCAGATTGATCAGTATTTTTTTGAGTACCAGGTTGCTGGTTTCGTTAACGTTGCCAATAACATCTATCTTTTGTTTGAGTTTTTCAAGGTCGCTGCTAAAATCAGCCAGGTGTTTGTAGCGTGTATTTGAAAGTATGGCAAAGCCGATATTCTCCAGTTCATCAGCCATTTTATGAATCAGATAGGCTATTTCCGGCAAAATGCCGGCATCCTTAAACTTTTCATGTATCTGTGTATAATCATAATGCGTAGCCATGATCTGCTCAAACATATCTACCAGGTCAACAAAAGTCAGCACCAAAATCCGGCTGGCATTAGTCGACTCGCGGGCCATTACCCGGCTTCTGAACAGCAGCTCACGCACCACATCCTGGTTCTGGCTTACATGTATTTGTTGCGATACCAGTTTATGATAATTTTCGTCGATATCGGTTTCAGGCAGATAGAAGTCGGCTTTAATGTGCAGAAATTTCACAATGTCGGCCACATTTTCGCCCAGT
>DATCXS010000364.1:0-6435 GCA_036565645.1 Mucilaginibacter sp. | reverse complement strand
AGTGAATGTGCAGGTCAATTTCATATTTAGCGGAGGCTTTTGCAACTTCAACTATGCATTTACCGCTGACGGCAATTAATAAATATATAAAACCAACCGATTCACAAAGCCCGATTATAAATAACTATTAAGCCCTAAATGAAATTTTTATTGCTTACCGTAGCTGCTGCCATACTTGTTTGCAGCTATGCACATGCCCAAACGCCCCGTCCATCCAGGCATGTGCATTTTAATTTTATCAGCAAAGACAGTATCAAACTATCGTTGAATGAGGACTTTGATTTGATAGAGGACAGTTGCAGCCAGGCAACCCGTTATGCGCACTTTAGCATGAAGCTGCACAGGTTTGTGGGCAAGATAAAAGACGTGAGCCGTTTGGACTCAACCATAGTGATGACCGAAGGTGCCTATAATGTCAACGGAGAGAAAGAGGGCCCGTTTGTAAGCCGGTATATTAACGGCCAGTTGCAGGCTAAGGGCAGTTTTGTTAAAAATAATTTCGATGGTAAGTGGGAAATGTATTACAATGATGGCAAGCCTAAGTTGTTTTTTGAAGCTAATGGTAAAGACATCATTATAACTGACTACTGGGATGCTACAGGACATAAACTGGTGGACAACGGCAAAGGTAAATATAGTGTTACCTCGAGTGACCTTTGCTGGGAAGGGCGTTTGCAAGGGGGCAAGCCTGAAGGGACATGGGATCTCTTCAGAGTTGACGACATCACTAAAGCTTCACTGGAAACTGAAAAATATAAAGGCGGCCTTTTTCAAAAAGGTAAATCGCCAATTGGCGAGTATACAGATGCGCCCCGGATGGTAGTAGTAAGTCCCGATATGCTGCCGTTTGTAAGGACCGAAGCATTAAAGATTTCGGCACAAGGATGTAATGACGCCAAGCCTAAGCATATTGTATATGTGCAGTATAAAGAAGGTATGGACAGGTACAGCGATGCATTGACAGCCATCATATCTACCGTTTTCAGGTATATCGATCTCAGGCATTTCAGCAACGGGTTTAGCATAGAGGGCGAGGTGAATGACGAAGGTTTTCTGACCAACCTGCAAAGTTATGACTCATTCAATCAGCAGGTTTCCAGTGCCTTGATCTATGGGCTTAAACAGGCACCAAAACTCGAACCTGCCTCAATAGATGGCCGTAAGGTCAATGAAAAAGTTAAATTTAATTTAACCTTTGGTGCGGGGATGTATCATTACAGCTACAGGTTTGGCGAGGTGATAGATAAATCGGCCAAGGTGCCTGATAAATAAGAGAATCCCGGTGCGTATTGCACCGGGATTTTTTATGCAGTCTTTTTTTATCTATTCAACCACCGGGAAGGCTGATATTCTTAATCGGGCGCCGCCCATTGGCACTAAGGTCAGGGTCGTGCTGGCCGCATCTGTTTTTACCGGGCTTTGCGGCAAGAGGCCGCATAAGCCGTATTGGTCAATGGTCCAGCCGGCAATTTGTTTGCCTTTGGCTTTAAGCTGGATAGGTGCATTGGCGTTGGTAAACGGATTGCCGTCTTTAGGCCATGCTTTATGTACCACCGTAAATGATTTTTCAGGATGTTGGGCATCTAATAATAAACCATAATTCCAGGCAGTAGCCGGATAAATCTCGAATGATGGCCATTTGTTCGGGTCGGCAGTTGGTTGCCAGCGCGAATCGCCGATAGCAGTTTTAGTGCTGCTTTCTTTTTTATAGGTCTCGCCAATTTTCAATGAATAGGTGAGCGGACCGTAATTCACGCTTACGCTGTTCTTGTTTTGAGCCCATTGGCGCACCATAATGTGCATTGGTAATTTCAGGCTTATCTTATCGCCGTTTCTCCATTTATCGGTTAGCTTAATATAGCCTCCGGGAATGGCCTTCATTTTAATTGCTCCACCATTAACCGAAATGCTGGCATTTTTGCACCAACTAGGTATACGGAAGTAAAGCGGAAATGCAGATGTAACCGGTTTTGCAGTAGTTACCGTAAAGTTCACCACATCATTAAAAGGGTATTGGGTGGCACTGGTGATCTTAACCGTGTTGCCTTTACCTACTTTAGCAGTAATTGTTCCGGCTTGGTACAACTGTGCGGCAAGGCCATTATCCGGCGTAGCCATCCAGGCGTTTTCGGCATAATAAACCCAACCCGCGCTGTGATTATGCTGGCAGCAACGGCTGCTAAAAGGGGTCATCATTAAAAAAGGGCCGTTATTATCAATACCCGGCGAGTGGTTCTTGCTATCATTTTTCACCATGTTAGGTGCAGTTAAATAGCGCAAAGCTTTATAATCGCTGGTAAAGGCAGCAGGGAAGGTGTTAAAAGCAACGTCTTCGCAGTTATCGGCCCAGAAAGTATCGCCGGTATATTGCAGCAGATATTCGTCGCTGGTCATTTGCTCAACCATGCCGCAGGTTTCAACGGCCTGACGAGGATCAGTATAACCTTTGCGCGCATTTTCATCGGCTCCAAACATACCACCCGGCACCTGACCATAAATACTGCGAATTAGTTTAAAGTCGTTGTAAGAGGCGGTCAGATCGGCCTCCTTATGGCTTTGCAGGTAATAAGTAGCCGGTTCTCTGAAACACTCGGCCACATTAACATTGTGCCAGTTAGGCAGGCTGTTAGCCTGGCGCCAATCGGCAGTGTTTTTATCAACTTTGGTAGCCAGATCCAGCAAGAACTTATCGCCGGTAATATTATATAACCAGTAAATGCTTACCAGGTAATCGCCGCCACGGCTGTTCTCCCAATAATCTTTCAGAAATTTACTGTCAGGATAGGCTTGCATCCATTTAAAATAGTTGGTCAGGCAGGTAATCACGCGTTGGTCATGGCTGTAATCATAGTAACTGCGCAGGCACCATATCATCGGCATATTAGCCCACAAATCGCGGTTGCCATTACCTTTCACAATCACCGGCCCCATGTCTCCATCCGGACGCTGGTTATTTAGCACCGCATTGATCCAAAACTTGGTGTCTTTGATCATTTTGGGGTCATTAAGCATATAGGCAATGTCGCCGTAACCTTTCAGCCAGTAAGGTAATTCTTCCCAGCCATATTTACCTTTACCGTCTTTGTTTAGCCAGGCATTATCGGTTTTTGACAGCCAGATACTAATCTCGCCCAGGTTGCCGGTAAGGCCGGTGCGTTGCAGTTCAAGCTGTTTTTTTAACCAGCCCGCGGGTTTAAAAGCGGTAACCGGCAGCTTAATAAATTGCTGAGGCACCAGCGGCGCGCGGTTACTTGCGTAATAAGCGTTAGTACCTTTGATGTCGGCCCTGGCTAAAGCCTCTGCAGTTTGAGCATAAGTACGCGCACTACAGGCGAGCAGTACCGACAGGTAAAAAATCGATTTTCTCATAAATTATAAATAACAGGCATTAAATGCGCCAGGTTGGAGCGGATAAATATAGCATTTTATAGCTATTATTAGCAACGGTTTAACCCTGTGTTTAGTGCGTGATTTATCTGAAAGTAGATATTAGGGTAAGGCGCTTTTAAAAGGCGAACTACCCAATTGTCATTCTGAGCGATAGCGAAGAATCTTATACGCTTTACTTATCCATGTACAAGATTCTTCGCTATCGCTCAGAATGACAAGCGGAGAATGGGTTTACTTAAGACTTATAATTTAAACGAGTTCCCCCCTGCTTTTAACAATAACTGCTTACCCTTCCAAATAAATACACCACTTGTGCCTGCCGGCAAATTTAGATTGATATTCCAGACTCTGCCTTTCAACTCATAGCTCACGCTTACCTTTCCACTAGGATGTGGTATTTCGCCGCTGGCATTCTTCAGCTCACCTAAGTGTGGTTCGATTTTGACCTTCTTGAAACCCGGCGCGTAACTGTCAATCCCTAAAATCGTTCTGAAAAATTCAATGTTAGGGCTTGATCCCCAGGCATGGCAATCGCTGCGGCTGGCGGGTACGTTGCTCATCTCGGCCCAGGTGGTCAGGCCCAGCTTAATATCTTCGCGCCAGATGTCGAGCCATTTCAGGTAATCATTACCCAACCCGGCTCGTACCAGTGCCTGATGTAAATAATATTTAAAGTAGATAGTGCATTGGGTAAGACTGGCATCTGTAAGCATTTTATGGGCGATAGACGGCGCGATGGTTTTGCCCGCTACACCTGTCAGTATCGCTAATGAATTGGCATGTTGCGAGAATTGTTTCTTATCCTCATTATCGGCGTACAATCCTTTGATGGCATCCCAATATTTAGCTCGAATAGTTCGTTTCAATTGCGCAGCTTTGGCGCTGTACGATGCAGCAAACGCAGGCATACCCAACTTAGCTTCCATTTCGGCCGCTTGTTGGTAGGCGATCAGCAATTGCAGATCTAAAATAGATGAACCGCCCTTGCTGCCCATGGGCGGCGAGCCACCGCCCCAACCGTTCGACCAGTCCACAAACGTCCAGTAAGGCACATTTTTCAAGGAGCCATCGGTTTGCTGATAGCGGCTAAAAAAGTCAAGTACCCCACGCTCCCCTTGTAGCTTACCTTTTATAAAATTGGCATCCGGGCGGTACATCCAATAGTCATGCAAGACACCGATATACCATAACGAAAACGTAGAAATAATCTGCGGACTAAATGACGGGTGCCGGCTCAACGTAATGCCCTCGCCCAAACGCGAGTGGTCCATCAGGTTGATAGCGTTGCGCATCAGGCGGTCGTCGCCGCTATTGTAATAGCTTACCATAGCCTGTATGCGGGTGTCGCCAATGTATTGCAGCTGCTCGTAATACGGGCAGTCCATATAAGTTTCAATGGCATCCATCCGCGCGGTGCGCCAGCCAATGTCCAGCATCTGCTGTATCTCGGGGTTGTCGGTTTTAAGTTTAGCATTGAGTTGGAACGGATAACCTGTCGAGGTGCCATAAATATCATCGATCACCAAAGGCTCATCAGCTGTATGAATGATCAGTTTGATGTAGCGAAATGTACGCCAGAACATGGTAGTGAAACTTTGCCCCGTGGTGCCATCAGCAATTAAACTATCTTTCCGGCCACTTAGCTCCTTACCCTCAACAGCATTACGGTCGCCTTTACGATTACCAAACTTCTTCAAATTATCAAAAAGCGATTCATTATAAGTGAGCGATATGCCTGCACCCTTACCCTTGCTGAAATTCAAGGTCAGGTAAGCATTGGTCAGGTAAGTTTGATCTAATATCAAAGTAGCCGTAGTATTTGCAGGAATGGTTAATGCCGTTTTAGTAGCCGGGAACGCCGACGGCGCATTCACCCCAATCGCCTTGCGTAAACTCGGTATGCGTTGGTAAACACGCTCCATCTGCGGTATCTGCGATTGTACCAGCATCCACCCAAAAGCATCAGACATACCTTTAGGCTTGCCCACATCAACAATAGCAGCACCGGGCCAGGTACTATCGTCCAAATCTTTCATGACAGCATTTTTCACAGTCTTACTTTCATCAACCAACTCCCCCGGCCCGGCAACGTAATAAGCGCCATAGCCTAAACTTACCGGCAGAGGTTTATAACCATTATCACGAACAGCTTTCCAGGAAGTGTTGGTATTTACAATATCTTCAGCCGCAGTAGCGCCCTTCAAAATAAAACCGGTGCGCAAGCTTATCTGCGCCTCGGGGCGCCATTCGGCCTCGTTCCAAACCTGTGCGGCAATACTGTTTTTGCCGGCTACCAGGTAAGGCGCCAGGTCTACGCGCTCATAGTTCCAGAAATAAGTATCCCCGCGTGCCGGTCCGCAGGAAACCAGCGCGCCGTTCACATATAATTTATAGCGATTATCGGCAGATACATTCACAAAAAACGTAGCCGGTTTAACCGCCAGATCAATTTGCTTACGAAAATAGAACACCCCATAATCATGGCCGGTTTCGCCGCGGGCATTTATCCAATAGGCATTCCAGGGGCCGGTGGCCACAGCCATGTCAGGCGTTTGTGCCGAGGCCGGTTGCCGGCTCACAAGGGCCAGCAATAATAAAGTAGCAGTAAAAATTGGTTTCATTCAGGTATATACAAGTGGTGGTTTAAATATAGGGATAATAAAATATTTAGCATCCTGTACTGTCTTATCGCCTTTTGTCAATGCGAGCGTTTTTCCCGTCATTCCTGCTCATAATGAAATTTTTGATTTTTGTATCTTTGCCTCACATCCCGGATAAAAACCGGGCAATATAGATGATTAAAGAAATTGAAATAGTTTGCCCTCCCGGGCAGCAGGACGATCAGGAGGTTTTAAAAAAACTTTCGGCGTCGGCCCTAAAAATATCGCCACAAAAAATTAATGCGGTACAAGTCTATAAACGCTCTATCGATGCGCGGGGCAGGCGGGTGGTTTACCGCATGCAGGTAAAGGTGTATGTTGATGAGATTTATCAGCCTGAAACATACACCCAAAAATATTCCGATGTCAAGGATGCTAAGCCGGT
>DATCXS010000285.1:0-4367 GCA_036565645.1 Mucilaginibacter sp. | reverse complement strand
GAACTTGGTAACTCCATATTTTCGGGCACGATGCTCAACAACTTGTTCGCCGATATTTGTGAAACCTGCCCATTTGGCTATAACCGGAATATAGCGATGCATTTCGCCATAAACCTCGATGTTTTTTACTACGTTTTTACGGTACGACTTTAATCCGCAGTTAAAATCGTGCAGATTATCAATCCCCGACATTTTACGCGTGGCCCAATTGAATACCTTAGTGGGGATAGTTTTGCTTAGCGGATCGTAGCGTTTTGCTTTCCAGCCTGATATCAGGTCATACCCATCTTCAGTAATGCGGCGATATAATCCCGGTATCTCATCCGGGCTGTCCTGTAGGTCGGCATCCATAGTGATTATCACATTGCCCTGGGCTGCGTCAAAACCCACATTCAGCGCTGCCGATTTGCCGTAATTGCGGCGAAACTTAATTCCCTTTATAAAAGGATTATCCAGGCGCAGTTTATTGATCATTTGCCATGAGCCGTCGGTGCTGCCATCATCAATCAAAATGATTTCATACAAGAAACCATTTTCGGCCATTACACGGCTTATCCATGAGGTAAGCTCGGGTAATGATTCAACTTCGTTATATAAAGGTATTACTACTGATATGTCCATTTATTGGTGATAGGGTTGGGGCCAAGCCATTTTAAACCCATGCAAAAATATAAAAATTGAGATGATTTTAGTATGTGCAGGAATTCAATTATCCAGTAATGGTTTTTCGCGTTGCGATTCATGCAGCAAGTCGTTAAAATCAAATCGTGCCACCCAGCTTTTTTCCGTCTTATTATAGTAGATAAACGCTTCAACAGCTAAGTCATCCCGTTTTTTATCATCATAATCAACATCCCAAAGGATGGCACGTATACCATACTGTAATCTGATTTTGGTTTTGTTATGACGATAGACATCTTTGCGGGTTTTTAACTTGATGCCGCCGTTGTATCTGTTATTAAAATCAACCTGAATTGGAATCAGACGCTCGCTCGCTGCCGCTTGTTTTTTACTAATAATAAAGCTGATTGAGCTGCCAATCAACATTGTAATCATACTGCCCAGCCATAACCAATAGCCTGTTTGATAACCGGTAATGTATGAGGTGATATTGGGTTTGATGTCTGATATCTCGGTAGCTAATAAAAATGAAGCGGCCAGTATCGTTCCAATTAAACTAAAGATCAGGGCTCTTTTAGGTTTACTGTTAATTTGCGACCACGCGGCCCACAAAGCTGGGTTGGCATACCAGATTAATCCGGCCAGACTCATGATACCACCAATGGCACCCATTGCCACTAAAGAAATACCCGACCAATGGTTGCCGCATGCCCCTGATATGCAATAACCTTGCTGGGTCAATGAAGCAAGGTATAAACTAAGGCTGATAACCAAAGTTATTTTAGATAGGGTTAGATACGATTGGCCTTGCATGCTACACAAAATAAATATTTACCTTTATATTATGCAATGTAAATCAACCTTAAAATCTATAGCAATGGCTGCATTGGCCTGCGGAGTTTTGGTAAACTCGGGTTATACCACGCGATATAGCATAGGCGCCACACAAATGGACGTTGTTGATTTGCTAAACGTGCGCCCCGTAACAACCCTAACCGGCGGCAAGTTGGTACATTGGACAAAAGGGGTGGACCGTGAGAATGGTTATTTG
Source organism: Mucilaginibacter sp. (assembly GCA_036565645.1). GTDB lineage: Bacteria > Bacteroidota > Bacteroidia > Sphingobacteriales > Sphingobacteriaceae > Mucilaginibacter. The sequence continues at coordinate 2,695 of DATCXS010000285.1, read as the reverse complement.
ACCGCTTCGGCAGCTAAATTTAATGGAGAAGCCGATTCAAAAGCGCTGCCCGATAACCCGATGATACCGGCTGATAATCACCATCCGGAGATATTGCTCAACTATAAAAATGATGACGCCACCGGATATCAAGCCAGGTTGTTAGATACCGACACATTTACATTTCAAACATTCACTGGTAAATATGGTGATCTTTACATTTGTTTAACCAGTGCTTATGGTAAGTCGGAATTACAATGTACCTTGCTTTACAACGACCTCACCGAGCAGAGAAATGTTACCGTGCCCGATTGGGCGAACGATGTGCCTGATAACGACCCCGATTTTTGCTATGTAGTTCATGATTTGCCGAAATGGAGCAATACCGGCAAACAGACCGAGCCTAACCACCATAACATTCATGCTTTAAATTTGCACCCAAATCCAACCCATGTGCTTAAATCGGTAAGCATCAAAAATCTGTCAAAAACTTATTTGCTTTTTTGGGCAGCTACCGGTTATTGATTTAATATAGTTAACACTTTTGTTAAGGTATGTTAAACTTTTATAAATCAATAAAATAAGCTATACTTTTGATTTGCGTTCAAAACAAACCTATCACAATTGGCAGGAGTTTGCCGGTACGGATTTGGTGAGGTTGCCGGCAAACTAATTGCGCAACAACAAGGCTAACTATTAATCGAATTGGTTTTGAAGGCGTGTAAGGCGGTCAATGATCAGGTTTAGTTTCTCCTGCTCATTCTTTACAAATAGTCCCCGGATATAAAAGGTTGAAAACAAAATGAAAGCTACATAAACGCTGTAAGCTATTGCTTTAAACATGGTCGATGTACTTTGCAGAACTTCCAGAAAATATAGGAATAGGCCTGTACTCATCAATAATACATAAATGTAATATAAACGACCGTACAGCTTAGTGCGGTTTTTTTGATATTCTTTCAGGTCCTGTAGGTAAGCAGCAGGGTTAATGGTAATATCCTGTTTGCTTATAATGCGGTAATCCCTCAGCATTACCAATAACGACAACAAAACCGTAATAAGTATAATAACTATACCCAGGTAAGTGGTCCATGAGTTAAATACAAAAAACAACATCAGGGCAAATAACCCGCCGAGGGTTAATATCATAATGGTGATGTTCCAAAACAGTTTCCTGCTAAGGCCGCTAATTCCCTTCTTCACCTGTTTCAGCACATCATTTACAGAAAGCTGATCCTTCTTTGGCTGTTCCTGCCAAACTGATATTAAATGATCAAAGTCTTTCATATTGATTGTATAGCTCTGTCAATTTTTGTTTAATGCGATGTATCTTCACTCGCAAATTACCTTCAGATATACCCGATATCTCTGCTATTTCGGGATAAGGCATTTCGTCAAGCACCATGGTTATAATAATTCTTTCAGACTCTTCTAACTTAGAAATACACTTGTATAACAATGCAACCTGTTCATTTTTCTCAGAAACTTCCTCCATTTTAGTTTCGGCAATATGCGGGGTAAGTTCGTCTTTAGACTGGCGCTTCTCTGATCTAAGATACGTTAAACAGGTGTTTACCGCAATGCGATAGATCCAGGTGGATATCATTGCCTGATTTCTGAACTTATCAAGATTTTGCCAGACTTTTAAAAATGTTTCTTGTAACAGGTCGTTTGCAGCATCGTCATCGCCTGTATAGCCATAGCACAAATGGAATATCTTTTTTGAATTTGCTTCAAAAATTTGCTTAAAGACAATTTCCTTGTGAGCCACAGTTAATAGTAAGTAGTTTTTGGTGTTAAGACGCAAACATAAGCGGATTGTTACAACAAATAAATGCTCTTATTAAACCAGCTTAATTTTTTTTCGGCGTCATCCAGCATCGCGTTGTATTCGTTGGTAAAATCAAGTTGCAGGTCCTCATGCAATTTACCTGTTGAAATACGGATCTTTTCAATCTGACGTACTAAGAGCAAGCGCAGAGGTTTATAAGATGTACGCCTGTCTGCATATTGAATGTAGTTTGCGCAGAAATTAAGCAGCAGGTCGATCTCAGCTTCTTTAGATGCCATAAACTTGACATACTTGCCAATCAACCTTAATATTTTGCGCAGATACTTAGCAGCCTCATAGCTGCGCACCGGCAACTGACTGAACATGAATCCCGTTTCTGCTTTAACCTTCTCAATAAAATCTGCCTGATTATCTGATTCAAATAGCAGGTAGGCCAGCAGCTCTTTATTTTCTTTTTTATGACGCGCCAGTCTGAGGCACAACTCGGCTATTTGTAAGCCTGACAGATGCTGCAGTTCTTTTTTAATATCCTGTAAGCCGTAGTTGGCTGTGCTCATGTTTGTGATTTATATTTTCAGCAAAATAGTAAATAGTTGTAGCTTCGCAGCGTTATATTAGTAAATGGGAAAAAGCAAGCTTACGCTTTATATTTTTATCGCACTTATTTTTGGTGTTATTGTCGGGTACATTTATAACGTGACAGTTGTTGCACCTTATAATAACAAAATCAATACCGCCGAAACTTCCATTAAGATGTTTGACAACAAACTGGTCGAACTGAAAGATACTACTACCATATTATACAAAGATCTTAAACATCAGCGTGTCGAACAGGCTAAGATCCGTAAAATCAATGACGTTATCCGTGAGGGCAAAGTAGAATATTTTACCATTTTAAGTGATATTTTTCTGCGACTGATCAAA
>DATCXS010000398.1:0-6549 GCA_036565645.1 Mucilaginibacter sp. | reverse complement strand
CGGCCTTTCTGGTGGCCGATAAACATTACCGTCTCGTCATTTAAAGTTCCGAAGCCACCTACAATAGCCTTATCGTCGCCAACGGTGCGGTCGCCATGCAGCTCTATAAAGTCGTCGCACATCAGCTCTAAATATTGTAAGGTATATGGTCTTTCGGGGTGACGCGAGATCTGTACTTTTTGCCAGCCGGTAAGGTTGCCGTATATTTCCTTTTTGGTAGCTTCTAATTTATTTTCAAGCTCGACAACCGTTGCAGACATATCTAATTTATTTTTTTCCTCAACCTGCTTTACCTTTTCTATCTGGCCTATCAGCTCTGCAAGAGGCTTTTCAAAATCAAAAGTGATTTTCATCCTATTAATTGTTTTTTAACGGTGATGAAGCTATCATAATCTATATATGCATGCCGCTGTGCGCGCTGCAGATCATGATGGTTTCATATCTTAAATAATGAGGGCGCTAAATTAAATAAATCAAACGGCAAATTTATCATTTACGTTTTTGCAAACTGTCGTACTTGTTCATTTGCTGCCGCGACAACAGGTTTCGCGCTGATAAACAGGCTTGTAGAAAGGCATTTTTTAATTCGCCCTGGTATAAGCCATAGCGGTTGGCATAAAAAATAAGATTGCCATTCTGCACTTTATTGTAGCGGAACATGCTATCCAGCATATGTTCTGTGTCAATAATTGAGCCACCAATTTGCAGCCTGCGCCGGTGCAGGTAATCTTTAGCCTCGGTCAGTTTTTTAACCTGGATGGGGCTCAGGTCAAGCTCATACTTATATTTCAACACCTTTTCGGGCAGCGGGTAATGGTTCATTTCGGCTACGCGGGCCATGTCTTCGTTAGCCTCGCCCTTTAATAAAGCCTGGTATTGGTTATAAGTTAAAGTACGCACGGGCGAACGTTTGCCGGTGTCAGCTGTAGATTGAGCATAGGTACTTGTTGCCAGGAGTATCGGCAAAAAAGTAAATATTTTTTTGAGCATAAGGTATCTGATTATTTATCAGGTAAACACAACTTTTGCTGTAAAGTTCATTTATTTTGATAATTTTTGGTTGTTATGGACGACCTTAGTGAAGTTATAAGCTCATTGAAAGAAAAAGCCGATGCCAGATATCACGCCGGTATGCAGCGCTTTGGTATTGCAAATGAAAAGGCGCTGGGCGTGAAAATACCCGAGGTGAGAAAATTAGCCAGGTTGATTAAAAAAGATCACGTTCTGGCGCAAGCCTTATGGGATACCGACATCCATGAAGCGCGTATACTAGCCTCTATGATAGACGACCCTAAACAAGTCACCACACAACAAATTGACAGTTGGACCAAAGATTTTACCACCTGGGATGTATGCGACCAGGTGTGCGGCAATTTGTTTGATCGTACCCCTTATGTCATTGACAAGGCTGTTGAGTTTAGTACCCGTGAAGAAGAATTTGTCAAACGGGCGGGCTTTGTATTAATGGCTGAATATGCGGTTCATGACAAAAAAGCTGCTAATGATGTTTTCATCAACTTCCTCCCCATCATAGAGCGTGAGGCCTGGGACGAGCGCAATTTTGTAAAGAAGGCCGTAAACTGGGCACTGCGGCAAATTGGAAAACGCAACTCTATGCTTCGCCCACTTGCTATTCAATGTGCTGAGCGTATCCTGTTGCAGAATAGTAAGGCTGCAAAATGGATTGCCAGCGATGCGTTGAGGGAGTTGTCAGCCCCTCCTAAATCCTTCCCGGTAGGGGGGACTTTAAAATAGCTACATAAAAGCCACCACACCCCTTAGGCTTAGAGCCACCGAAAAAAAAGTCTCCCCAACAGGGGGAGATTAGAGGGGGCTTATATATATTTGCCGCTATTATGAGTAATACCACCGACGATCTGTTTAAAAACGTTATTGCCCATGCTAAAGAGTATGGATTTGTTTTCCCATCAAGCGAGATCTATGACGGCCTGAGCGCTGTTTATGATTACGGACAATACGGTGCCGAGCTAAAAAACAACCTCAAAACTTATTGGTGGAAAGCAATGGTGCAGTTGAACGAAAACATTGTTGGTATCGACTCGGCTATCTTTATGCATCCCAAGATCTGGAAAGCCAGCGGCCATGTTGACGGCTTTAGTGACCCGATGATCGATAATAAAGATTCAAAAAAACGCTACCGTGCCGACCAGCTGCTGGAAGATAAAATTGCCCTGTACGAGCAAGAAGGCAAAACCGACCAGGCCGAAGCCCTGCAACTGGCTATGGACAATGCCCTGAAAGCTGAGGACCTGCCGCGCCTACGCGAACTGATTATAGAACATGAAATTGCCTGCCCTGTTAGCGGCACCCGCAACTGGACAGAAGTACGTCAGTTTAACCTGATGTTTAGTACCCAGATGGGTGCTGTGGCTGATGATGCGGATGTGGTTTACCTGCGCCCTGAAACAGCGCAGGGTATATTTGTAAACTACCTTAATGTGCAAAAATCGGGCAGGATGAAAATTCCGTTTGGTATTGCGCAAATTGGTAAGGCTTTCCGTAATGAGGTTATTGCCCGCCAGTTCATTATCCGTATGCGCGAGTTTGAACAAATGGAGATGCAATTCTTTGTCCGCCCCGGCACACAGAAAGATTGGTTTAATAAATGGAAAGAAACCCGCTTAAAATGGCACCTGGCTTTAGGTACAGATGCCGCTAAGTACCGTTACCATGAACATACCAAATTAGCACACTATGCCGATGCGGCTTATGATATTGAGTTTGAGTTTCCGTTTGGCTTTAAAGAAGTGGAGGGCATCCATAGCCGTACTGATTTTGACCTGAGTCAGCATCAGCAATTTTCGGGCAAAAAGATGCAATACTTTGATCCGGAGGTTGACCCTGCTACAGAGAAACCTTACGGCAACTATATCCCTTATGTTATTGAGACTTCGATTGGCCTGGACCGTATGTTTTTGCTGACGTTGATTAACGCTTACGAGGAAGAAGACCTGAGCACAGAAGAAAAACAGGACAGCCGCACCGTATTGCGCCTGCACCCTGCCCTGGCGCCGGTTAAGGCCGCTATTTTTCCATTGATTAAGAAAGATGGCCTGCCTGAAAAAGCACGTGAGATCATGAACCGGTTGAAACTTGACTTTAACCTTCAATACGAAGAGAAGGATGCTATCGGTAAACGTTACCGCCGTCAGGATGCAATTGGTACACCATTCTGCATAACAGTTGACCATCAGACGCTGGAGGATAATACCGTTACCATCCGTCATCGCGACAGCATGAAACAAGAACGTGTTGCGGCTGATGATCTGGACAAAATTATCGGCGACCTTACAAGCTGGAAAAATTTATTGAAATAAGGGTAACACCTTTTTAACTAATACGTACAAAGAAGCCTGATTAAGCAATTAATCAGGCTTTTTATGTTAATTATAAAATCAATGTTTCTTAATAATATTTATACTTTTACCTTTATTAACTGTCGATATCATAAATTTGCGCCGATACTTCCTATTACTTATCATTTTTAACTTATACAACTTTAAGTTATCTGCCAGGCAATACGACCACCGTATTGATAGCCTGAAAAAACTGATTGTATCTGCTACCGAAAAAGGTAATAAACCAGATACACTTACTATAAACCGAATTGATAAACTTGCATCATATTATTATGATTCAAATCCTGACAGTACCCGGTATTATGGCTTGCTTGAGCTTAGCCTATCAAAAAAAATCGGCTATGAATTGGGCGTTGCCGACGGCATCTCGCAAATAGCTTCGGTAAATACCTTTAGGGGTGATTATGACGAATCGGCCAAAAGATATAACGCCGCGTTGAAAATATACCAGCAGCTTCATCACAATAAAGGCATCGGCGGGAGCTATCAGGGCTTGGGGCGCATACAGGATTTCCTGGGGAATTATGATACAGCCATCAGTCTTTATAAAAAGGCGCTTGCCTATTGCCTTAAAACACCCGACGAGACCGATGATGGAGCATGTTACAACAGACTCGGTGTCACCTATGATAATAAAGGCGATTTCTCAAAAGCGCTCGATTATTATTTTAAGGCCCTGCTCATCAACATTAAACATAACGATCAAAGCGCAGCGGCTAACAAGTACAGCAATATCGGCGTAATTATGCAGGAACTGGAGCTTTATCCCAAAGCCCTGACCTATTATAACCGTGCGCTGGCCATTTGGGAAAAACTGGGCAATCAGCAAGGTATCAGCACCGTTTGCCAGGATATCGGCGATCTATATATAACACAAAAGGACCACAAACACGCCATAGGCTATCTAAACAGGGCCTATACCATATTTAAGCGATTAAATGATACTGAGGGGTTAACATTGATTTACTACGACCTGGGTTTATACAATTATTATATCAACCGCCCCGACATAGCGTTGCGTTACCTGCAAATGTGCTTAAAATCGGCACAGCAAAACAAGATCAGGTATATAAAAGCTTATGCTTTTGTGGGGCTGGCAATGGTACATAATTGGGAGAAAAATTATCAGCAGGCTTATACGTATGCTGTCCAGGCTAAAGCGATAGGCCGCGAGCTTAAGAGCCTGATAGTGGAAACCGACGCCTCCGAGCAAATCAGCATTGCCTTAGCCGGCTTGAAACAGTTTAAAGAGGCTTACCATGAACACGAGGCCTATGCCCACTTAAAAAGTGATTTACAACACAGCGAAAGCATTCACAAAGCGATGCTTTATAACCTTGAGCTCGACTTTGCCAAAAAGCAGAGCGAACTTGCTGACCGGCAGCAAAAAAAAGAAGCTGATTATAAAAAACGTATTGCCAATCAGCGTAGCGAAAATCTGATATCGGCAATTATCATTGTGGTGCTGGCCATTATTGTGTCAGTTTATTATAACGCTAAACGTAAACAGCAACACATTAATCAGCTACTGGCCGAAAAGAACAAAGAAATTACCCGGCAACAGGAAAATCTCAATGCTCAGGCTGCCAAGCTTAATGAACTTAACAGTTTGAAGGATCGCCTGATCGGCGTTCTTGCACATGACCTGCGTGCGCCTATAAGCACCCTACGCGGCCTTTTTGGGTTGATGACGGACGAAAATCTGAGCAGCGAAGAGTTTGTTAAGCTGACGCCTAAGGTGTTTAATAAACTGGAAAACACATCTGATTTTTTAGATACCCTTTTGTTTTGGATAAACAGCCAGGTGGATGAAACAAAAAACAAGATTGTCAGTTTTTCGCTGGCCGACCTGGTAAGCCGCGAGCTGCAGCATTTGGAGGATAAGCTGCAACAGAAAAACCTGAGCATACAGCAAAATATTTCACCTAAGGCCATCGCTCTGGCCGATCCGAACTCGGTGCGTATTGTAATCCATAACTTTTTAACCAATGCCATAAAATTCTCTAACCACGACAGCGTGATCGAGGCTTCTGCACGGGTTGAAGATCAGAAGGTAATTTTTTGCCTGAAAGATCATGGCATAGGCATGAGTGCCGATTATCTGAATATGCTCTTTAAAAGCCATGTAAACAGCTCAAATGGCACTGATAATGAGACAGGTAGTGGTATGGGCCTGCTGTTCTGTAAAGATTTGATCGAAAAACAAAAAGGTAAAATCTGGGCAGAGAGCGTGCTGGGTACCGGCACTAAACTATGCTTTACTTTGCCGTTAGGCAACACGGCAGATTAAATTCCCAAAACTTGTTTTAGTTTAACATAACCCGTTTTGCTTACCGGTATTTTAGCACCCGATTTCAGGATAGCCAGGTGGCTGTCTTTCTCGTAAGGGTCTATACGGGTTATCTCCTGCACGCTCACCATATAGCTGCGGTGCACCCGTACAAATTGACGGGCATCCAACGTCTGCTCAAAAAAGCTCATGGTTTTGTTTTTCAGAAATGCGCCTTCGGGCGTAATAATACTTACATAATCATCGTCGGCTTGCAGGTATTGCACATCAGCCACGGGGATGATCTTAACCTTGGTGCCTGTTTTAACCACAATACGCTCATGCTGAGCAGGCGACAGTGCGGCTGTCTCCAACAGCTCCTCTTTTTTTACAGCAACAGTTGCCGGTGCTTGCGCTAAAAATTTATCGACCGCTTTATTGAAACGCTCTTTACTGAAAGGTTTTAGCAGGTAATCAGTAGCGTGAGCCTCAAAAGCTTTAATAGCATATTCATCAAACGCCGTGGTAAATATTACGGCAGGCTGCTCGTCAACCAGTTCAAGCATCTCAAAACCATTTATCTTAGGCATCTGCACGTCCAGAAATATCAGATTGGGCTGATGCTGTTGAATGGCTTTAAGGCCCTCAAAACCATCGCCGCACTCTTGCAGAACTTCTATTTGAGGATAGTCGGACAGGTATTCTCTAACAACCATACGGGCCAGCGGCTCGTCGTCAATAAGTATAGCTCTTATCATTTACTGCGGAATTTTAATAATGGTTGTAAATATATTATCATTTGCATGGGTTTCCATCAAATCGTTACGGGCGTAAAGCAAATATAAGCGGCGCTGCACACCACTCAGCCCAAAGCCGGTGCCCTGGCGCGGGCGCGATGTT
>DATCXS010000375.1:0-4087 GCA_036565645.1 Mucilaginibacter sp. | reverse complement strand
CAGCGCCTGCACCGTTCACCACCATTTTTATTTTATCCAATTTTTTGCCCTGTATCTCGCAGGAATTTAACAGCGCAGCGCCCGAAATGATGGCCGTGCCATGCTGATCGTCATGCATTACGGGGATCTTCATTTCGGTTTTTAACCGGCGTTCGATCTCGAAGCAGGTGGGTGCCGATATATCCTCGAGGTTGATACCGCCAAAGGTTGGCTCCAGCGCTTTTACTATGGTCACAAATTCGTCGACTGATCTGGCATTCAGTTCCAGATCAAATACATCGATATCAGCATAAATTTTAAACAGCAGGCCCTTGCCCTCCATTACCGGCTTACTGGCTTCGGGGCCTATATTACCTAAGCCTAAAACGGCGGTACCGTTGGTGATAACTGCCACCAGGTTACCCTTGGCGGTGTATTTATAAACATCATCAACATTTTGGGCTATGCGTAAACACGGCTCTGCCACCCCTGGCGAATACGCCATAGTTAAATCGCGCTGCGAATTGGTGGGTTTAGTGGGCACTACCTGTATTTTGCCCGGGCGTCCCTTGGCATGGTAGTTTAATGCGTCCTGTTTACGGTTGGATTTATCCATAGGTAATAATCGATAATCAAAGTTAAGCCTTTTTATACGGGATAAAAAAGACCATATAATGCCTTAAATTAGTAATAAATTGGCTTTTATAGCTTTCAGACCATTAAGCTTATAGATTGCGATTACATTAACCAATAGCCTACTTAATTGTTCGATGTCATAACTTCGAACAGTGCGTAAAACATTTACCCATAAACAAAAAACCGATGACAGATTACTCCATCATCGGCTTAACAATATTTTATTGCTTACAGTTTAGTAATCTTAGCTACTGGATTTAAGATCACTTTTTGACCGGCAGTTGCCTGGCCGTCAGGAATATTATTCCAGGCCCGTACATCGCGCACATTCAATCCATGATGAGCGGCAACTTGTTCTAAGGTCTCTCCTGCTTTAATTACATAGTATTCCGGAATAGAGGCATTCGGTGCAACCTGAGCCGCCTGTCTTGTTGCAGCGATATAAGTTACCGGCGCATAAGTTGCCGTAACCGGCGCAGGTACAGGTATCGACGCTGCGGCAACAGTCGGAAGCGGTTGTGATAAAACCGGATCAGGAATACCATTCAATACGTTATACAATGCCCGGTAATTTCTCTGATTAACATGCGGAATGATTAAACGACGCGGAGCAGCGGCGGTACCATTAACAATTAATCTTTTATAAGCCGGATTCAGCATGGTAATATCCATCAGGTTTGTGTTAAGTGCTTTGGCTACGTTGCCCAGATCAACCATGTGGTCGACCATTAAAGTGTCTGTAACAGGATGGAAATTGAAGATGTCAGGAATGATGCTGTGCTTCTTGCCATAGTTCATTACGTATGACATGGCGATGAACGCCGGCACATAATTGCGGGTTTCCATTGGCAGGTATTGGCGGATAGACCAAAAATCCATCGCGTCAGCTTTTTGAATAGCCCGTTCTACACTGCTTTTACCGCAGTTGTATGAGGCAATGGCCAATAACCAATCACCAAACTCCTGGTAGGCGTCTTTCAGATAAGCGGCTGCTGCATAACTGGCCTGGATAGGGTCACGGCGCTCATCGACATAGCTGTCCATATTGAGGCCGTAAATTTTGGCGGTAGTCGCCATAAACTGCCACGGACCGGTTGCTCCTACGCGCGATACAGCGGTAGGATCTAACTTTGACTCGACTATGGAAAGGTATTTGATTTCTGTAGGGATGCCGGCTTCGCGAAATACCTTCTCATAAATTGGGAAGTAATATTTTGAAAGTGCCATTACATGGCTCATTTCGTCGCGATGGCGGGTGTACAGGTCGATATAATTCTGCACATACTCGTTATAATCCAACGGTACATCCTTCTGGATTGAATCCAGTCTCTGTTTAAATATCGATCCGGCATAAGCATTAACCGGCAGGTCTAAACTGGTATCGCCTGAAATTTTTGGTGAACGGTAAGCCTCTGCCGCATTATAAGCAGCAGGAGCTATTGTTAACGAATGAGCTTTTACAATTTGCAGTGATAAGATAAAGGCAGCAACAGTTAAAATCCTCTTCATTATAATTTGTTAGGGGTAAGCCTTATACGGAATGCTCAGTCCAAATGTTTAACTAATATATTAATTTATTGCAGCTCCATAAAATATTTGGAGAAATTAAGTAATTCTTGTTCGTTAAAATGTTTGGCCAATAATTGTAAACCTAACGGTAATCCGCCGGGGTTATTGCCTACCGGTAAAGAAATTGCCGGCGAACCGGTTAATGATGCCTGCACCGTGAAAATATCGGCCAGGTAACTTACAACGGGGTCTGCTTCTACATTACCCATGTCATAAGCAGGGCCTGGCGCAGTGGGCATCAGGATAAAATCATACTCCTCAAATATCTGATTTGTTTTTTCCTGTATAAGCCTTCGCATTTTTTGTGCTTTGGCATAATAAGCATCGTAATAACCCGCACTTAGTACAAAGGTACCCAGCATGATACGACGCTTTACTTCTTTACCAAACCCTTCAGAGCGTGAGCGTTTGTAGGTTGACAGCAGATCAGTAGCCCCCGGGCTGCGGTAGCCATAATGCACACCATCATACCGCGCCAGGTTTGATGAGGCTTCGGCGGTGACCAAAATATAGTAGGCAGGTACCAGGTAATCCAGGTATTCAAATGCAATCGGGGTAACCAAGTGGCCCTCTGCGCGTAATTTATCTATAGTGCTGCTAAGCACATTTTTTACATCCGGATCAACACCCGGGCTTGAAATAGATTCCTGCAGATAGGCTATTTTCTTTTTTCCGGTTGATTCTTTTAAATCGGCAGCATAGCTCTGCACCGCTTGGTTAGACGATGTACTGTCATATTCATCAGCTCCGGCCATTACTTCAAGTAACAGGGCAGCATCTTCGACAGAACGGGTTATAGGCCCTGCCTGATCAAATGACGAAGCATAAGCGATCAGCCCGTGACGTGATATGCGGCCATAAGTCGGCTTAAAACCAATCGTTCCGCAAAATGCGGCAGGCTGACGCACAGACCCACCTGTATCTGTACCGATAGCTGCATGGCACATATTAGCCTGCACGGCAACCGCCGAGCCGCCCGATGAGCCGCCTGATACCTTGGCATGATTGGCATAGTTTTTTACCGGGCCATAATAAGAGGTCTCATTTGCGGCGCCCATAGCAAATTCGTCGCAGTTGCAACGGCCTATGATGATTGCATCTTCGGCCAGCAAACGCTCAACTATAGTAGCTGAATATATTGATTCAAAATTGGATAGTATTTTGGATGATGCGCTAACCTTATGCCCTTTGTAGCAAATGTTATCCTTTATGGCGATGACCATACCTGCCAGTTTACCGGCGTTACCTTTTTTCAGGCGGTCATCAAGTTCTTTAGCATGCTGCAATGCCTCGTCACCAAAAACCTCGTTAAAAGCATTCAGGTGGGCGTTTTTTTCAATCTGACTCAGATAGCTCTTTACCAGTCCTTTAACAGTAATTTTATTACTTTGTAACTCGCCCTTTATCTCACTTAAAGAGGAATAAATTTTAGCCATGGGCCGAAAATAAAAAACTTATCTGTTGAAATAGAAATTAATTTCAACAGATAAGTATATAATTAATAAGTCCTGATGTTGGATCAGAAACTATACGTTACGCTTTTCTTCGTCGTTTTCGCCGTTTGAAGCGTCTTTGAATTCTTTTACGCCTTTGCCTAAACCCTTCATAAGTTCAGGTATTTTTTTACCTCCAAATAATAGTAATACTACTAAAAGGATGACGAATACTGCTGGACCATCTAATCCCATGATATTTTAATTTTATATTAGTTTATAATTAATTATTCGTTTGTTTTCTTTTCCGACTCAACAGCAGTGTGGGTTGCAGGTTCGTCAATCGCACTTTCGCCGCGATAATGTTTATAAAGATCCGGATCGCTTTCAGGCGTACCGTCAAATACAACATTATCTGTAGCTGAGTGGGTTTGACCCGCAGGTACCGTGTTAGCAACAGGCGCAGCCGC
>DATCXS010000373.1:0-4320 GCA_036565645.1 Mucilaginibacter sp. | reverse complement strand
GCTAACTATACCCAGGTTGGTACCGATATTAATGAAACAAGTACAACCTTTGTAACCGACTCATTTAAAGTAACCGTTACCGGTAAGGTAAGGTTCGAGATCAAAAAAGCTACGGAGGCAACTCGTGTTAACATTGATGATATTACCTTTGAGGGTACCGGCGACCCGGACATAACTTTAGGAGGAACAGATAATCCGCAAACGCCGGACACCAGCTCAACATCCTCTGCTACTGCTGCCCGGGGAGTAACAGTAGGGGCCGACGCGCCCCCGGCTACCGGCGACAATAGCAATTTATTAATGGGCAATCCTTCTGATGCCCAAAATTCAATAGTGTTTAATACCAACTATTTAATTGACCAAAGCTATTATGTCGAGTCTTATAACAGCGTAACTAATGAACCTAACTGGGTAAGCTGGCACTTAGATAGCTCTAATATTGGCTCGACAGACAGGTTAAATAATTTTGCTGCATTTTCTGGCTTACCAAATAGCTTCTTTGCTGTGCAAAGCAATAGCTACAGCTTTAGCGTATATGGGTTTGACCGGGGCCATAACTGCCCTTCGGCAGATAGAACCAGTTCTATCAATGCAAACTCATCGACTTTTTTAATGACAAATATGATTCCTCAGGCCCCTCAAAACAATGAAAACACCTGGGCTAACTTAGAGAATTATATTCGTGTGCAGGTTGCATCCGGAAATGAAGCATATATCATAATGGGTAGTTATGGTACCGGCGGAACCGGAAAAAACGGAGCCTTTGATTATATTACCGCTGGCAGTGCCCATATTAACGTGCCAAGCAACGTTTGGAAAGTGGTTATAATTTTACCGGCAGGTAATAATGACCTATCGCGCATAACGGGCTCAACCAGGGTTATTGCGGTTAACACACCTAACATTAACAGCGTAAGCAGCGATTGGAAAACCTACATCACCAGCGTAAAAAATATCGAGACGGCAACCGGCTATACTTTACTTTCCGCATTACCGTCTGAAGTACAAACTGCTTTAAAAGTTAAGGTTGACGCGGGCAACTGACCAGATATACGGCCGAAGGCCGGAAAAATTTTTATAAAAAAGGCCTGTCGACATTTCATTGACAGGCCTTTTTTATTTTATGAAAAGAGACGCAAAATATTACGTCTCTACATTATTTCTTTTATGATTACCAGTTCACAACCCGATAAATTATAAACCCAACTTAGCTGAAATTTCCAGCATTCTCTCAATAGGCTTTACGGCTTTTTCAATAATATTTGCCGGCACTTCTATTTCAGGCATTTCGTTTTTAAGGCATAAATAAAGCTTCTCTAACGTATTACGTTTCATGTGAGGGCAATCATTGCAGGCACAATTATTATTCGGTGGAGCAGGTATAAACACTTTATCAGGGTTATCTTTTTCCATCTGATGAATGATGCCCGGCTCAGTAGCAACTATAAATTCTTTTTCGGGACTATTTGCAGCATATTTTAAAATCCCGGTAGTTGAACCGATATAGTTAGCCATTTCTAAAATTACATCCTCACACTCGGGATGAGCTAATATTTTAGCATTTGGATATCTTTCTTTTAACCTGGTGATCTTCTCTCTCGAAAATATTTCATGTACCATACAGGCGCCATTCCACAACACCAGGTCCCGGCCGGTTTTTTTGGCGACATAAGCACCCAGATTTTTATCAGGCCCGAAAATGATCTTCTGATCTTTCGGCAAGCTTTCCACAATTTGTATAGCGTTGCTCGAGGTACAAACAATATCGCTTAAAGCTTTTAACTCGGCCGTACAGTTTACATAGGTGATGACCAGATGATCAGGATATTGTTCTTTAAACTTTTTAAACAAATGCGGCGGGCAGCTGTCGGCTAAAGAACATCCTGCTTTTGAATCGGGCAGCAGCACCTTTTTTGTCGGTGATAAGATCTTTGCTGTCTCGGCCATGAAGTGTACACCGGCAAAAACAATGATATCGGCATCTGTTTTTGCCGCTTGTTGTGATAGCCCAAGGCTATCGCCGATATAATCTGCAATATCCTGTATATCTCCTTCCTGGTAGTAGTGAGCCAATATGACTGCATTTTTTTCTCTTTTAAGTTTTTTTATTTCATCAAAAAGGTCCAACGTCGGATCGATGTATTCATCGACATACCCTTTCAAATTTATTTCTTCGAAGATATCCATTTCAACAATTCAATTAATAACAACTTATTTTTATATAAAAAAGAAACTATTGTTATTGGTGTGTTAGTTATGTTTAAAAATTAAGAGATGCTTTTGGTTAAAAATGTTTTTTAACTTTTTATTAACAGCTTTTTGACTGTTTGTATTATATGATTATACTGATTATTAGATTGGTGTGATAATAAAATTTTATTTTAAAAACTTATTTGTTAATAAATTTCCGGTGTTTGCAGTGTTAGTTTCGTGGTTAAAGTGTCGCAAAAGTCGCTTAAAAATTGTTTTCATTATCACAAAAAAGTAAGGTTATCCACTAAAAAGAAACTTGTTAGTTTTTTGCTTACACAAAATTAACATCTTTGAACGCTATTATTAACAGACATTGTAATTTTACACATCTAACACATATAATATGTCCAAATCTGTGGATTTTCTGGTAGTAGGATCCGGTATTGCCGGATTAAGCTTTGCACTAAAAGCTGCAAAGCACGGTAAGGTACTGATACTTACAAAATCAAACGAGGATGAATCTAACACTAAATATGCCCAGGGAGGTGTCGCGGTGGTTGTGGATAAAAAGGAAGATTCGTTTGATAAACATATCAATGATACCCTAATTTCTGGTGACGGACTATGTGATAAAGAAGTTGTAGAAATTGTGGTGAAAGAAGGGCCCGACCGGATCAATGAAATTATTGATTACGGAACCAGTTTTGACAAGACTAATGAGGGTCTTTATGATCTGGCCAAAGAGGGGGGACACTCTGAGTTCCGCGTATTGCATTATAAGGATATAACCGGTTTTGAAATTGAACGTGCTTTATTAGAACAGATCCACCAAAACCCTAACATTGAAATACTGACCCATTATTTTGCTGTTGATCTGATAACGCAGCATCATTTAGGTGTTTTTGTAGATAAATCATCTACTGATATTACTTGTTATGGTATTTATGCTTTAAATACAGTAACCGGCGAGGTTGAAAAATTTTTATCAAAAGTTACGGTGATGGCATCGGGTGGTGCAGGGCATATTTATGCGGTAACTACCAATCCGGTTATTGCTACGGGCGATGGTGTGGCGATGGTTTATCGGGCAAAGGGTAAAGTACGCAATATGGAATTTATACAGTTCCATCCGACAGCTTTATATAATCCTGGCGAATATCCGTCTTTCCTGGTTTCAGAAGCCGTAAGGGGTTTTGGTGGAGAATTGAAGCGTACCAATGGAGAAGAATTTATGCAGGAATATGATCCGCGTAAGTCATTAGCTCCACGTGATATTGTAGCAAGAGCAATAGATGCAGAGATTAAAAAATCGGGCGAGGATTATGTTTATCTGGACATCCGTCATCGCAGTAAAAAAGATATTTTAAGACACTTCCCTAATATTTATGCCAAATGCCTGGAGATAGGGATTGATATGACTAAAGACATGATACCGGTTTCGCCGGCGTGTCATTATATGTGTGGTGGTATAATGGTAGATCATAACGGCCGTTCGTCAATTCAACGGTTATATGCTTGCGGCGAATGTTCGTCTACCGGCTTACATGGTGCTAACCGCTTAGCTTCCAATTCATTATTGGAAGCTTTGGTTTTTGCACATCGTATTTATAAAAATGCTATTGATCAGTTTGAAAATATTACAATACCTGATAATATACCCGATTGGGATGAGCATGGCGTAAAACTTTTAAATGAAGATATTCTGGTAACCCACAACCTGCGCGAGATGCAAAAGTTAATGAATGATTATGTGGGTATTGTCCGTTCAGATTTCAGGTTGGAACGAGCGATGAGACGTTTAGGCTTATTGTACGAGGAAACAGAATCATTCTACAAACAAACCAAGCTATCAGTAAAACTTTGCGAGCTGCGTAATTTGATCCAGGTATCGTATATCGTTGTAAAATCGGCCATGAGGAGAAAAGAAAGCCGGGGATTACATTATACTACGGATTATCCGGAGCATCAGGCTGTTTTGGAAGATACGGTATTTTAGCCTCATGTCATTTCGAACGATAGTGAGAAATGACATAAAATGGTTGGAGCGAAAAACGGGATTCGAACCCGCGACCTTCAGTTTGGGAAACTGATGCTCTACCAACTGAGCTATTTTCGCTAATTGAATTT
>DATCXS010000246.1:0-2177 GCA_036565645.1 Mucilaginibacter sp. | reverse complement strand
AACATCGGCGCATCAGTTTGCTAACCTGTTCTTCACCATTACCGGTTTCCACGGTTTCCACGTATTTAGCGGGGTTATTATCAATATAGTTATTACCCTTAACGTATTGGCCGGTACTTACGAGAAACGCGGCAGTTACCTGATGATTGAAAAAGTTGGTCTTTACTGGCACTTTGTAGATTTGGTGTGGGTATTCGTATTTACTTTCTTTTATTTAGTTTGATCAAATTTTTAACCTGATATATTATGTCATCAGAAACAACAGAAGTACATCACGCAGAACATGGTGATACCATGACCAAAGGAAGGATAATCAAAGTAGCTGTTATCCTGTCGCTTATTACCTGTGTCGAGTTTTTTATAGCACTTTACCTGGTGCCTAAAGGTATCTTGCCAATTAATACTGCTAACCCGGTATACATTGTTTTAACGCTTTTAAAAGCATTTTATATAGTGGCCTTTTTTATGCACCTTAAGTTTGAAAAAGCTGGCTTAGTATTTACTATCCTGGTGCCTATTTTGTTTATCATCGGTTTGATCCTGGTATTGACCAACGAAAGTCACCACTGGATTACACTGAGGATGTAATGAGTAGAATAAGCCTATCTAAAAAAATTATAATCCTGGTAATGATATTGGCATTACCGGGATTTTTATATTATTTGCTAACCGTTAAAGGCAAAAACAGGTATATGCCGCTGCCCTTTTACGGCCCTAAGCATCTGGCAAAAACCAGTCATAAAATTCATGGCAAAGTTATTCCGGACACCATCTATCACAAGTTGCCTGACTTTAAACTGATTGACCAGGACGGCAACATCATAACCAATAAAGATTTTGACGACCGGATATTTGTCGCCAGTTTTTTTTATACGCATTGCCCGACTGTATGCAGCGCCATTAACAAAAACATTAATGCTTTGCTGTCCGACTATGTCAAAAATAAAATGATTTGTTTTGTATCAATCACTGTCGATCCGCAGCGTGATTCGGCAGCGGTATTGAAGGAGTATTCAAAACGATATCATCCGCCGGGTATTAAATGGTATTTTCTGACAGGCGATACTACCACCATTTATCCGTTGGCCCGCAAAGGCTTTTTGGTTAATGCGGTAAAAGTTGACAGTGATGATTTTATCTATAGCGATAAGCTGATTTTAATAGACAAAGAAAAACGTATCAGAGGATATTATTCGGGCACTTCGGCCAAAGATATCACCAAACTTAATGACGAGATCAAAGTATTGATAGCCGAAGAGTTGAGGAAAACTGATGAACCGCTTTATTAAAAAATTCAAGAGACAATTGTAGAGTCAAGAAACAAGAGTCAAGAATTAAGATAGGGCAAAGTATTTATAACTATAAAAGAACAGAAAGTCTTGATTCTTGGCTCTTGACTCATGTTTCTCATCGCAAATGACTGATAAACTTATATTCCGTTTTATAGCTGCCGTTTCGGTTTTTGTGTTTGCGGTGGTCGTTATTCTTAACCGTAAAATAATACCCGGACCGGCCACCATACCGCCATTTACCCATTTACTGCCTTTTTTTAATGCCATAATAAATGGTGCTTGTAGTGTGCTATTGCTAATATCTTTATACTTTATCACACATGGTAACGTCACCTGGCATAAAAGGATAAATATCCTGGCATTTGTTTTATCGTCGGTATTCCTGGTGTCCTATATCTTATTTCATTATTTGATGAAACATGACATTGTATATGGCGACCTGGATGGCGATGGCAAACTCTCTGACACCGAGCGCGGAGCGGTAGGGGGCTTACGTACAATTTATTTAACCATATTAATAACGCATATTATACTTGCAGCAGGTGTTTTGCCGTTAATATTATTGAGTTTCTACCGCGGCCTGCAAATGCAGATTGAAAAGCATAAAAAGTTAGTTAGATGGACTTTCCCTATTTGGTTGTATGTAACAGTGACCGGGGTGATAGTTTATATTTTGATTAAACCCTATTATCACTTTTAAAACGGCCCCTCCCAACCCTCCCCGGAAGGGAGGGCTTTAAAGTTTATAAAAGTCTCCCCTAACGGGGGAGACCCGATAGCTATCGGGTTAGACGGGGCTGTTGATATTTTAGTTATCTTTGCACTAATGAAAGCCTACAGAATAATATTGATCCTCTTTGTGGCAGGTATGCTAACCTGCAGTGT
>DATCXS010000366.1:0-3220 GCA_036565645.1 Mucilaginibacter sp. | reverse complement strand
GTTGATCTGGTTATCAACCACTATATCATCGGCTAAGATTTCGGCGCTAATATAGGATAAATTGTTATTCAGGGCGCGGCTTATCAACAGACTATCTGATAGTCTTACAGTTATCCTGTCGGTAACTTCAAAGCCATTGTTTTTGCGTAGGTTCTGTATTCGGTTTATTAATTCGCGTGATATTCCTTCCTCCTTTAATTCGTCGGTTATGGTAACGTCTAAGGCCACGGTTAGTTTTCCTAAATTTGCAACCTGCCATCCCGGAACATCCTCGGCAATGATTTCCACATCGTTAACTGATATTGAATACTTACTATCCAATATCGATATCGAGCCGTCATTTTCCAGTTTAACGATATCTTCCTGACTAAAGTTACTGATAATGTCGGCAACCGCTTTCATATCCTTGCCCACCTTGGCACCAAGGGCCTTAAAGTTTGGTTTGATCTTCTTTTTGATAAAACCGGCGGTATCGGTAATGTATTCAATATCCTTGACATTGGTTTCAGACAGGATAAGCTCTTTTACCTGGTCAACCTGTTGCTCAAACTCTATATCCAGCACCGGCAGCAATATTTTACTTAATGGCTGGCGCACGTTGATGCCCACTTTTTTACGCAGCGACAGTACCAACGATGATATATCCTGTGCCAGTTGCATACGCTCTTCTAACGACTCATTTACCAAAGCGGCATTGTAATCGGGGAAATAAGCCAGGTGAACTGATTCAAACGGCTCTTTTTGGGTGACGCTGTTTAAATCAATATATAAACGCTCGGCAAAGAACGGTGCAATGGGCGACATCAGCTTGGCAACAGTAATTAAACAATTGTACAAAGTCTGATAAGCCGACAACTTATCTTCCGAATCGTCCGATTTCCAGAAACGGCGGCGGCTCAGCCGTACAAACCAGTTACTTAAATTAATGTCGACAAAATCCTGGATAGCGCGGGCCGCTTTGGTAGGCTCAAAGTCGGCATAAAAAGCGTCGACCTCTTTGCTCAGGGTATTTAATAAAGAGATGATCCAGCGGTCAATTTCCGGTCGATCCTGGATCGGGATATCCGGTTCGCTATACGTAAACTTGTCGATATTAGCATACATCACAAAGAATGTATACGTATTATATAAGGTGCCAAAAAACTTGCGTCTAACCTCGTCTATGCCGTCAGCATTGAATTTCAGGTTGTCCCAGGGGGCAGCATTGCTGATCATGTACCAACGTGGTGCATCAGCACCAAACTGCTCAATGGTTGCAAACGGATCGACGCCATTACCCAGTCGTTTCGACATTTTGTTGCCGTTCTTATCCAGCACCAGGCCGTTCGAGATAACGTTTTTAAACGCTATGCCTTTATTGCCTATCGCTGCGTTAATGGCTTTAATCTCGTCGCTGGTTTCGCTCAGCATTACAGCTATAGCGTGCAGTGTAAAGAACCAGCCACGCGTTTGGTCTACACCTTCGGCAATGAAATCGGCCGGGTAAGCGTTTTTAAATTCTTCTTTATGCTCGAATGGGAAATGCCATTGTGCATAAGGCATAGCACCGCTGTCAAACCAAACATCAATCAGGTCGGCCTCTCTGTAATAATAATAAGCTTCTCCGTTAAAAAATTTTGAAAAGATGATGTTATCTACATAAGGTCTGTGCAGATCCATTTCAATATTTTCTTTCGCAAAAAACTCGTCAACCGAGGTCGAGAATTTTTTAACCAGGACATCTCTGTTCGGGCAAAAGTCAATGAAATTCTTTAATTCCAATGTGCCTTTTTTAAGGGCAGCCTGCAGATCCTGAATTATAGCAAGATCTTCTTCTGATTCTTCATCATAGGGGATTGAAAGGAATTCCATGAGTTCTTCCTCTGTATGTTGCAGGAAGTATGCTTTAGCTTCTTCGAAGTTAAAATAGATGCCTTCTTTTTTTAATTCTTCAATACTGCCAATACAGATCTCAGGTTTCGGCACAAATGTAGCATCGCAACGCCAGATAGGCAGCGGGGTGCCCCAATAGCGCGAACGCGAAAGGTTCCAGTCTACCAGGTTCTCCAGCCAGTTACCAAAGCGGCCGGTACCGGTCGACTCAGGTTTCCAGTTGATGGTTTTATTCAGCTCCACCATTTTATCCTTCAAGGCTGTGGTGCGGATAAACCAGCTATCCAGCGGATAATACAGGATAGGTTCATCGCTACGCCAGGAGTGCGGGTAGCTGTGTTCGTATTTCTTAACGTCGAAGGCCCTGTTCTCGGTTTTCAGTTTGATCGAGATCAGTACATCGGTCGGTTTAAAGTCCGGCGTGGCGCGCTCTTCGGCGGTATAATATTCTTCTTTAACATAACGGCCTGCAAAATCGCTCACCTCGCTTACAAAACGTCCCTGCTTGTCAACCAGCGGAACATCTTTACCATTTTCATCTTTCACTAAAACGGCCGGTATGCCGGCCTCTTTGGCAACTCTAAAGTCATCGCCGCCAAAAGTAGGGGCAATATGAACTATACCGGTACCATCCTCTGTAGTCACAAAGTCGCCCGGAATAACACGGAAGCCATTTTGAGCCAGATCATCGTTGGTTACGTATGGTAATAGTTGCTCGTAGTTAACACCGACCAATTGAGCGCCGGTATAAGTATCTTTTATTTCCCAGGGGATGATCTTGTCGCCGCCTTTATAATTGTCAAAAGATGCTCCCTGACCATCGGCCTTAAATAATTTGCTAACCAGGTCCTGAGCCAAAATAACAACGATCGGCTCATAAGTATACGGGTTAAAGGTAGCTACCTTGACATAGTTGATTTTCTCGCCAACAGCTAATGCGCTGTTTGACGGTAGCGTCCACGGTGTGGTTGTCCACGCCAGGATAAAAAGATCAGTATTAATATTGTCAAACAAAAAGGCCGATTTCTCATCGCGCTTCACTTTAAACTGCGCGGTTATGGTGGTATCCTTCACCATTTTATAAGTGCCCGGCTGGTTCAGCTCGTGCGAGCTTAAGCCGGTACCCGATTTTGGCGAGTACGGCTGAATGGTATAGCCTTTATATAACAGGTCTTTTTTATAAAGCTCCGTCAGTATCCACCAAAGCGACTCTATGTATTCGTTTTTGTAAGTGATATAGGGGTTTTCCAGATCAACCCAGTACCCCATCTTCTCGGTCAGATCGTTCCAGATATCGGTATAACGCATCACCTCTTTGCGGCAGGCGTCATTATATTCTTTCACAGAA
>DATCXS010000347.1:0-13563 GCA_036565645.1 Mucilaginibacter sp. | reverse complement strand
TATGGGTTTAATTTCGATATAGTAAGGTATAGCGCTCCTGAGAATTACCAGCGTATTCAATATCGCAGTATTAATATTGGTAGGGGTAAGGGCCGGCTCATCAATACGGCTAAAAGTACGCAGGCTTTGTACAATCTCTGCTGTCCGGCTTGCACCGTCTTCAATACCGTTCAGTAACGTATGGATCTCTTCTTTCAGGAAATCAGAATCAATTTTTTGTTTAAAATTTTGGGCCTCTGTCAGTAACTCAGGATTATCGGGGTTATTGGCTGCAATTTCAAATTTTCCTAATAGCTCAATCAGTTCATCCATATCCAGCCTTAGCGGGCTAACGTTGGCGCCCACAAAGTTGATGGGATTATTGATCTCATGCGCAACACCGGCAGTAAGCAAACCCAGTGATGCCATCTTTTCCGTCTCAACTAATTGTATCTGCGCCGATTTAAGGTTGTCAATAGTTACAGATAAATTCTGGTTGGTTTGAATCAGCTCCTGTGTGCGGTCTTTTACCTTGTTCTCCAGAAATATATTTTGTTCGGTTATTAAACGTTCATTTTCTTTGGCAATGGCTAATGCCGCCAACTGCGACTCCGTATTTTGCCGACGATAGAAATTGATCTGATCTGCCAAAGCAACCGAAAATAAGATCAGTTCGATAAGAGCGCTATATACGGTAATATTTGCCGTAAAATAATTATAAGGCACCCAACCATAGTTAAGCGATATAGTAATAAGGATAGCGATCAGGAAAAGCCCCCAACCCATTATGAAGAATTTTGCCGGATTAAAGCCTTTGGTATACAAAATCGCAACCAGTAATATCAATGTCAGCGAAGTAATAAAGAGGGCAATTGTTATGAGGTTATAAGCAATGTGGGTAAAACCGTAAAGGGTCGCCAAAAAGGGCAGGGAATAAAGCACATATAAAAACTGATAAAATTTATAAAACAGCTTTTTAACGTTTTGCTTGAACCGCAAAAAGTTGCCGGCAAACCATAGTAACGAATAGCCAAAGCAAATTCGGGTTAACGGCGTAATATAGTTAGTAAGCAATTTAAGATTATCAGAAAATAAATTGTTGCCAAAACCAAGTTTCAAACCCTGGCTCAATCCTAAAAATACAATGTATATGCTGTAGTACAGGTAGTTTTTATCACCCACAATGACAAAGAGCATCAGATTATATAGTGCCATTATGGCAAACATGCCCATTATACTCCCATTTATCAGGTTCTCAATTCCTCGTTGAGTAATGAATAGGTCGGCACTGTTTATCTGGATGGGAATTACCGTAGTGGCATCACTTTTTATCCTGGCAAACAGGGTTATCGATGAGTCTGGCGCTAATGGTGCATCAACCAGGGTAATACTTTGGGTGAGCAGGTTTGCGTTGTTTTCAGGATCTTTAGAAGATAAGTGTTTTAACCTGTGCAAAACATTTTTATTGCTGTCGATGGTAGTTTCGATGAAATAAACATCAAACTCATCAATAACACTTTTGCTGATGGTGATAGGCACGGTTGATTGCGTGCTTTCGTTTTTAATAGTAAACTTGAGCCATGTTATCGGTTTGGTATATTCTAACCGCGGGAATTGCTCATTTAACCGGCGAAAATCATGGTTATTAATAATATCCCTGGCAATTATTTTATTATGCGGATCTGGTAATTCCAGAAAATAACGGTTGGTTAAATAGCGGCTTTCGTCGTCATGTATGACTAATGTGTCAGTTTTTTGAGCAAATGCGCTAATATTTTGTATCAGACAACATAAGATTAATAATATTTTCTTCATTTTTACAATAGCGGCCGCTACAGCAGCTTGTTAATAAAATAAAAATGCACAGAAATTTGAGGTTTTGCGCATCTTTTAAAACTAATTATAAAATTGGCTAACTAACCGATAAACTTTATTATGGCAATAGGTGTACTTTACATTGACGACGAAGTTAATAATTTGAATAGTTTTAAAGCCGCCTTCAGGCGCGATTTTGAAATATTTACCGCAAGCTCTGCTAAAGAAGGGCGCAAGATACTCGATGCGCAGGAGATTGGCGTAATCATTACAGACCAGCGCATGCCCGGCATGACGGGTATTGAGTTTTTAGAATCGATATTGCCGGTATACCCCGATACTATCCGTATTTTACTAACCGGTTTTTCTGATATCAACGCCGTTATGGATGCTATCAACCGCGGCCAGGTTTATAAATATCTGGTAAAACCGTGGCAAAATGATGAGCTGAAAATGTACATCGAAAACGCATTGGAAATATATAATTTACGTAAAGAAAATAAAGAGCTTGCCCGTAAACTCAACGCTGCTTATGCCGAACTTGATGCTTTTGGTAAGCCCCGGACCTAAGCCCGGCAACTGATTTAATAAAAGCTGCGTATATTACATACCAATTGGGGTAAATAAGCGTTAGCGTGTAAACATTTTTAAGTTGAAGAAGGCATTTTATAGCGTAGTAATCCCCGTGCTACTCCTAATAAGTGTTGGTGCAAGAGCGCAGAGCAATAAGGGTACCGAGTTTTGGACAGCTTTCATGTCGCACAATGCCGGTGTTGATAATCCTAATTCGGGCGCCAGGATGGTTTTGTACATCACGTCAGATATATCAACTACCGGCAATGTAGAAATTGGCGGCTCACTACTTCAAAATTTCACTGTAACGGCCAACCAGGTTACCTTTGTTGATATACCCGCAAGTGCATTTTTAAAAGATGCCGGTACTTTTGCCAACGGCGGTATCCATATAACATCAGCAAAACCCATAGCCGTTTATGCGCATATTTACGCGTTCAACGTGTCTGGTGCTACCTTACTTTTGCCGGTTAGCGCTATGGGTAAAGAGTATATGTCTCTTAATTATACCCAAACTTCGAATGCTCCTTCAGGCACCCCGGCATATTCATCATTTGCAGTAATTGCTACCGAAGACAATACCACTGTAGCCATAACCCCGACAACTAATTTGGTTGATGGCTATCTGGCAAACAGAACCTTTAATATAGTCTTAAATAAAGGTGAGGTATATCAAGGCCTGGCAGAAACCGACCTTACCGGCACCAAAATACAATCCATCAGCAATAGCGCAGGTGCCTGTAAAAAAATAGCCGTTTTTTCGGGCAGCACACGTATGGGTATTGGCTGTGTTAACAATGGTAAAAATTTTAGTTCCGACAATTTATTTCAGCAGGTATATCCAACCTCTACCTGGGGTAAAAATTACGTAGCCGCGCCGCTGCGCTCAAGGCCTTATGATGTTTTTCGGATCGTATTAAGCAACCCGAACACCGTAGTCACTTTAAATGGCAGTACAATTGACCAGACAAACTTTACCAACGGGCTGTATTATGAGTTTCAATCAACACAGGAAAATATTATTTCGGCTGATAAACCCATACAGGTTGTGCAGTATTCGCCTACACAAAACCAGCAGTTAGATTGTACTGTAGGCACGGGCGATGTAGGCGACCCTGAAATGATATACCTTAGCCCGATTGAACAGGGGCTAACTCATGTTACCCTATATGCTACCGGCTATTATCGCATACAGCAAAGCTTTGTCAATGTGGTGATACCAAATTCAGGGGTATCAACTTTTAAAGTCGACGGAGTTCCCTATGCCTCAAACTTTATACCCATCCTTAATTCTAACTATTCATACGCCCAAATCTCGGTAACTTCAGGGCCTCAAACGGGTGATAACGGAACAGGTTCGGTTACCGAGGGTACCCATACGCTGGATGCTGCAATACCTTTTAACGCCATTGTGTATGGCTTTGGCAGTACAGAATCTTACGGCTACGCGGCCGGCGCAAACCTGACAGACTTTAATGAGAATGTAACTATTGCCTATGCCAATGACCCAACTGTTGTACAAACTACTACCGGTTGCAGTAATATAACCTATAAGGCCCAGGTCACTATACCTTTTCAAACAACAAATATAAATTGGAAAATAGATGGTACCACGGTTTATATTGACAATAATCCGGTGGTAAAGTCAATGACGATTAAGGATAATAAGCCGCTTTATTTATATGAGTATAATGCCCCCGTTAATTTTACAGCAGGTAACCACACTATTATAGCTACCGTTTTTAATCCGGTTGCTGATGTATGTGGATCAAACCAGGATATTCAGAGTGATTTTTTAGTAACCGACCCTCCGCCGGTTACTATTGCAGCACCAGTCGAAGATTGCTTTGGCGATTCGACCGCTTTTAAAGACAATACTGTTTTAGCCCCAGGCCAAAACATAAAAAGCTGGCTGTGGGATTTTGGCGATAATACCACATCTACCTTACAGAATCCGCTTCATAAATATGCTGCTACGGGCAATTACGATGTACGCCTGACCGAAATTGATAATAACGGTTGCACCAATATTTCGGCCCCTAAGGCCATACATATTGTCACTAAACCCGTAGCTGTTTTTAATAGCCCAATGCAGGCTTGTCCTACCCAAACCGTTGTTTTCGAGAATGCGTCGACAGCCTCTGAAGGGACAATTATCCAATGGGCCTGGGATTTTGGCGACAGCACGGTAGTTAATGCGTCCAGCGGGCAAAACCAAACACATATCTATGCTACTCCGGGCGACTATAAAGTTAAATTAGCCGTTACTACCGATGCCGGATGCATCAGCGACACCCTGACCCGGGTACTAACGGTTAACCCACTCCCGGTTGTTGATTTTATAACTCCGGATGTTTGCCTTGCCGATGTATTTGCAAATTTTAAGGACAGTAGTTCGATAGCAGATCATACTGAAGCTGATTTTACTTATCTATGGGATTTTGGCGACTCCAGGTCGACACCAGCAAACAATCAATCTCCTTTAAAGAATCCCCGGCACGCGTACACTGCGGTTGGGGTATATACAGTTAAATTGACAGTTACCTCAAAATATGGCTGCTCAAGCACATTGCAAAAATCGTTTACGGTAAACGGCTCAAATCCTAAGGCCGACTTTGCTGTCGAAAACAGTTGTAGCGGCGAGGATATTGTGTTCGATGATCGATCGACTATTGATGCCTATAACATTACCAAAATAGTTTGGTACTTTGACTACGATGCGCATCCCGATGTATATGAGACATACGCAGACGGCGCTATCCACAGTAATAAAAAGTATACGCATCGATATACATTCTTTAACAACCCGCCCACACAAACCTACAATGTGCGAATGGATGTCTATTCGGGTCAGACCTGCGTAAATACAATTTATAAAAAAGTGGTAATTAATGCCAATCCGGTAATTGGTTTATCGGCCAATAACAACACAATTAAAACAAACAATATTCAGCCCGATACAGTGACGATGTGTTATGGGGATGCACCGTTACAGATAGTTGAAGACAAAGGCTCATACATAGGTGCAGGCACATTTACCGGGCCGGGTATTTCAACTGGCGGATTAATAGACCCGCTAAAAACCGGTGTCGGTGTTTTTACTATTAATTATTTATTTACGGCGTCGCCTGCAGGGTGTACTTATATGACGAGTTTTGTGCTTAAAGTTAACCCTGTGCCAACTATTTCTTTACCGCAGCGTTTTGTGGTTCTTGAAGGTAACCAGGTTGCTTTACGGGCTGTAGCAGCCATAACCGAAGGTGGCAATCTTACTTATAAATGGACGCCTTCAACAGGGTTAAACGCAGATAATGTTCCCGACCCTGTGGCAACGCTATCTGCCGATACCCGGTATACGCTGACGGTAACGTCTGATAAAGGGTGCCCAACTTCGGTAGAAACCTTTGTGAAGGTTTTAAAAATACCGGTTATCCCAAATACTTTCACGCCAAACGGCGATGGTATAAACGATACCTGGGAGATTAAATATCTCAACGATTATCCTAATGCTACCGTAGAGATATTTAACCGGTATGGCAGCCGTGTATTTTATTCGAACGGTTATGGCATACCCTGGGATGGAAGGTCAAACGGTACCGATTTTCCGGTAGGTACCTATTATTATATTATAAGTCCTCACAGTGGCCGTAAAGCAACCACTGGCTACTTAACTATTATAAGATAATCCTTATTAACTTTATAGATCTTTTTTACGGATTTGAATATCACCGGGAAAGTTGAATTAATTGAGTGCACAGCAAGCGTCAGGCTTTTTGTAGCAGGCTTTCTGGTGCTTTTTTCTTCGCAACTGTTAAGGGCTCAGGATAATCAAAATCAGTCGGTAGATGTTGGCGAAACCACAAAGCCAATAACAATGCCGGATGGCGGATGCGCTTATGAGTGGGAGGTGATTGATGGCAAGGAGATAGGTTTCCCGGCAGCAAGTGGTAACAGCAGTATTCCATCATTTACTGCGGTAAATAACACCAAAAAACCGATTACCGCGCATATCAGAGTAAAACCTTCGTCTGATAACGGCTTTGCCTATATACCAAATATTTCATCAAGTAATGTTACTGTAGTAAACACGTTTACACACAATATAGTAACTCATGTTGCCGTAGATACCCGGCCTTATGGCGTGGCCGTTAGCCCCGACGGCAGGTACGTTTATATTGTAAGTACCAAAGATGTGGGTGGCCATGCAACCAATGGTGTAGTATCTGTAATTGAAACCACAGGTAATACAGTAGTCGGCCGTTACACCGTAGGCGAGAATGCTGCAGCTATTGCAGTAAACCCTAACGGCAAGCGGGCGTATGTGGTTAATGAAAAAACCGCGACAATATCTGTATTAGATTTGACCAGCTTTGGTACAATAGTGGTTTCTATCAGCGTTAAAGAGCCTTATGGTATAGGTGTTAGTCCGGACGGTAGCCGTCTGTATGTTAGTAGTAAAAGCGGTCAGTTATATGTTATTGATACTTCTGATAATCAAATCATCGACCAGATACCTGTTTCGACACATGCTCCTCCGTCATTAGTTGTTAGTCCTGATGGAGCTAAGGTATATGTAGCCAATCAGGGAGCAACTTATATGTGTGTTATTGATGTCGCTGCCCGCACTGAACAAAAGGTCAACGTCGCAGGAATGTCCCCTTTTACAATGGCTATTACACCAGAGGGTGATAAGCTTTATGTAAGTACTTCAAGTGGTATCACTATTCTTAATACGGCAGATAATTCTATTAAAAAGAGCATACCCCTACCAATAACCCAACAGCGTTGGGGCATTTCTATCAGCCCCAATGGTAAGCAAGTATTTCTGGTAGCTCAAAACCCCGACCAGATTGAGGTAATTGACACTCATACGGATGAATTAGAGGCACCAATACCTAACGACATGCAAGGTGCATTGTCAGTAGGTAATTTTATTACAGCAGATGTAGGTTGTCGTACAATTCCAATTACCTATACTATAACCGTAAATCCATCGCCAAATATTAGCGATCCTGGCAGTATTGCTGCGTCATCTACGCATTACGGTATCGCATCTACTGCGCAGGTAATCAACGTTGGGGGCAACAATCTTAAAGGGCCTATTACAGTGACAGTACCGGCAGGGTTCGAAGTAAGTAAAGATGATATTACCTTTAAGGATACGGTTATGGTGCCGACTGCCGGCGATATGGTCGGGACAGATGTTTTTGTCAGACTTAAGGCTACCGCGCCTGTAGATACTTATCACGGTAATATCCAATTAAGCAGCATGGGTGCAGGGCCTGTAAATGTACCTATAGAGGGTACGGTTTTAACAACGCAGCTAAATATTACGGCAGATAATAAAACTAAATTTTTTGGCGACCCCTTACCAACGTTCACGGTAACTTACACCGGCTTTGTAAACGGAGATGGTCCGTCGCAGCTTGTTATGCTGCCGACCGTTACAACTACGGCAATTGTCTCGTCGCCCGTTGGCCAATATCCGATCAATGTTGATGGCGCCAGCGCTAAAAATTATGTAATTACCTATGTGCCGGGTATACTGGAGATAATTACAGGAGAGGTTAGTACACCCAATGCTTTCACACCCAACGGCGATGGCATTAATGATACCTGGGACATCAAAAACTTAAATTTGTATGCCGGCTGTACTATTGAGGTATTGAACAGATATGGACAAAAAATATATTACGCTAACGGATATCCTGCGCCTTGGAACGGCACCTTAAACGGCCACCCGGTGCCGGTAGGAACTTATTATTACATCATTAAATTAAAACCAGGCGTCAAGCCATTAACAGGTTCGGTAAATATTATCAGATAATACTCCAAACAGGAATAAATCGAAACTTTAAATAATTATATGCCGTATTGGGGTAGATTAAAAACAGAAAAGTTATATTCGGTAATTAATTTAGAATTATAAAATAAACCAACTATAAACCAGTTTATTAGTTTTTTGTAACAGCTGATTTACGCAGGGTGAAATTGTGGGTAAGTATTAATTTGTGGTGTCGATTTTCTATGAAGAGAAATGTACTTTTATTGGTGTTTTGTGCTGTCATTGTCAAAACAGCTTCTGCCCAACAATTACCTCAATATACTCAATATGTTTTCAATAACTTTTTGTTAAATCCGGCTGTAGCCGGTATTGAAAATTATACTGATGCTAAGTTAGGTTATCGCAGCCAGTGGACCGGGTTAAACGGTGCGCCAGTAACCAGCTTTTTGTCAATAAATGCACCCTTGGGTACTGACTTTACACAAGGCGACGCCACTGGATTTTCGGGTGGAGGAGGCGTTAATCCTTCAAGTCGCTTATACACTCAATATTATCAGGCATCGCCACCGCATCATGGCATAGGTTTTACGCTGGTATCTGACAAAGCCGGCCCTATCACTCAAACCAATGTTGCTGCCACCTATGCTTATCATTTAGGTTTGGCGCCACGTTTAAATTTATCGGTTGGGGTTTCTGCAGGTATGGATCACATCAGCTTAAACACTTCTGAAATTACGTTGGGCACGCCGCTCGACCCGGCTATTTCTAATGGTAATAACAGCCAATGGAAACCCGATCTGAGCATTGGTACATGGCTGTATTCAGCTGATTTTTATGTGGGCGTATCAGTACAGCAGTTGCTAAAGCAAAACTTATACTTTAGTACTACGCCGACGGCAGTTGATGTAAGTAAAACCGTGCCGCATTTGTTTTTTACAGCTGGTACCAAATTGTATGTATCTGACGATATCACGCTATTGCCATCATTCCTGGTTAAAGAAATCCAACCTGTTCCGTTAACTTATGATCTGAATTTGAAGGCGTCATTTCAAGACAAATTCTGGCTGGGCGGCTCCTATCGGCATAATGATTCGTTCGGTATATTGGCTGGTTTTAACCTCAGCTCGTTCATTAACGTAGGCTATTCGTACGATATTACAACCTCGTCTTTAAACACAGTAAGTAATGGCACCCACGAAATTGTCATTGGCTTGCTGTTGAATAACAGATACAAGGTTACCTGTCCGCAACATGGGTTTTGATGAGGGTAAGAGTAAAGAATAAAGAGTAAAAAATAAAGAGTCAAGAATAAAGAGTCAAGAGTAAAGAATAAAGAGTAAAGAATAAAAAGTAAAGAATCAAGGCTTAATAATATATAGCTTATATAAGAAGTCCCGGCTCTTAGCTCTTTATTCTGACCTCCTGGCTCTACAAATCACAGTTCTTTCCTCAACCTGGCAACGGGGATATTCATCTGTTCGCGGTATTTGGCTACCGTACGGCGGGCGATGTTGTAGCCGGCGTCTTTGAGTATCTCAGTTAGTTTTTCATCGGCCAGCGGGTGATGTTTGTCTTCTTTGCCAATGTGCTCTTCCAGGATCTTTTTAACCTCCTTGTTTGATACTTCTTCGCCGCTTTCGGTTTGAATTGCTTCAGAGAAGAAGGATTTTAAAAGATAAGTACCATGCTCGGTTTGCACGTATTTTGAATTGGCTACGCGCGATACTGTGGAAATATCCATGCTTATTTTATCAGCAATATCTTTCAATATCATCGGCTTTAAATTCTTATCATCGCCGGTTAAAAAGAAATCATATTGGTAATGCATGATGGCGTTCATGGTTTTCAGCAAGGTTTGCTGGCGCTGTTTAATGGCGTCAATAAACCATTTTGCCGAATCCAGCTTTTGCTTCACAAACTGCACCGCTTCTTTTAGTTTTTTGTCTTTTTGCGATGCCTTATCATAATGCTGAAACATTTCCTGGTAGGAGCGGCTTACACGCAGTTCGGGAGCGTTCTTGGCATTTAAGGTTAATATCAACACACCATCGCTATTCTTGATATGAAAGTCAGGAATAACCTGCATTTGCTTGGTGTTTATCTCGTTCGAATCGCCTGGTTTGGGGTTGAGTTTCAGGATCTCGTTGATCACGCCGCGCAGCTCGACCGAGGTCATGTTCAAAGATTTCTCCAGCTTGTCATAATGTTTGCGGGTAAACTCGTCCAGGTAATGCTCAACTACTAAAGTGGCTTTAATTACTATAGGGTCATTGGTATCCTTACGGCGCAATTGTATCAGCAGGCACTCCTGTAAACTGCGCGCACCTATGCCCGGCGGGTCAAAAGACTGGATGAGCTTTAACATCTCCTCAACCTCTTCATCCTCGGCCATTACGTTTTGCGAGAAGGCCAAATCATCTGTAAGTGAGGTTATAGGGCGGCGCAGGTAACCGTCGTCATCTAAGCTGCCTATAATCTGGTTAGCTATCTTGAAGTCTTTATCAGACATCGGTATCATGTCCAGCTGTGTTTGCAGCATCTCAAAAAATGAACTCTGTACAGCAAAAGGTATTTCTTTACGCTCATCGTCATCGTCACCATTCTGGTCATAGCGCGATCCGTATTCATTTACATTGTCTTCCTGCAGGTAATCATCTATATTAAATTCATCTGCTTCGCCGCGCTCTTCTTCGCTGTTGAAGTTGTCGTCGTCAGGGTCATGATCGGGGTATTGTTCTTCAGGCTCATTAAGGTTTGTTAAGCTCAAATCTTCGAGCGCGGGATTTTCTTCCAACTCCTCTTTTATACGGGTATCTAATGATACCGTAGGCACCTGCAGCAGTTTAATAAACTGTATCTGCTGCGGCGACAGCTTTTGTAACAGCTTTTGTTGGAGATTTTGTTTTAGCATAAATTAAGACAGGGCAAATTTACATCAATTACCTATAATTAAAAACTTGTTTGTTATGAAAGCGCTACTCTGTAAATGCCTGAAAGAAACATTTGTTTGGATAAGACAATAATTTTATGATAACTTTAATGATATAAAATTTGAAACTATGGCTATTGTAAAAGAATTTAAAGAGTTCGCCATGCGTGGCAACGTAGTTGATCTGGCTGTTGCCGTTGTAATTGGTGCCGCTTTTGGTAAGATAGTAAGCTCGATGGTTGATGATATTATCACCCCGGCAATACTAACCCCGGCGCTTAAAGCAGCGCATTTAACTAACCTGGCCGAGCTGGTAATACCGGGTACAGCTATAAAGTATGGTAATTTCCTGTCACAGGTCATCTCTTTCGTGATTGTGGCCATTGCCTTATTTCTTATAGTTAAAGCTATTATTCTGACCAAGAAGAAAGAGGCCGACGTACCGCCACCACCTGCGCCGCCTACAAAAGAAGAGGTGCTGCTGACAGAGATACGCGACTTGTTAGCTAAGAAATAACAGGCATTGGGTAGTATGTTACTGATCCACGTATATGTGTATCAGAGTGGATCGGATTTTTTTGTAATTCGCTGATGATTAGATAATTAGAAAATCATGTGGATCGATTTGGATCACAAAATATGACTTTTAAGTCAGGATTTTGAAATATTTTGGATCACTTAGCGGGAGCTGCTTCTAAGCTTGTTTAAAAAGCAACCCAAACTTATCAATGCAGTACCGCTAAATTTTTTAAGCTGTGTTTTTGAAAAACTAAAAAATTACGCTACATTTGCGCTCTTGTTTTTTAAAAACAAATAGAATAAAAAATCATGAAAAGAACGTTCCAGCCTTCTCAAAGAAAAAGAAGAAATAAACACGGTTTCCGTGAGCGCATGTCATCTGCTAACGGTAGGAGAATATTAGCTGCAAGAAGAGCTAAAGGCAGAAAAAGACTAACTGTATCAAGCGAAGGTCGCCACAAAGCATAATATCTGGTTACCTGTTCTCTTTTAATTAAGAGGGTTTGAACCTGTTTTAATTTACGGTTCATCATTAGTAGCCATGTATACTTTTACAAAAGAAGAACGGTTATGTAATAAAAAGCTTATTGATGAGCTTTTTCATAACGGTTCTTCTTTTTTATGTTACCCCTTCAAAGCCTCCTGGCTGGTTGTAACCCAACCACAGAAATATCCTGCCCAAATAGTTTTTTCGGTATCTAAAAGGCGCTTTAAGCGTGCGGTTGACCGTAACCTGATTAAACGGCGCATGCGCGAAGCTTATCGCTTAAATAAACAATTGCAGTTGTATGCATCACTTGCCGCGGCCGACAAGCAGATCGTACTATCAATAGGATATATTGGTAAAGAAATTGCCGCCTACGATTTTATTGAAAAGAAAATGCTCAAGCTGTTAACCCAGCTTAATACCGAATTAATAAAATGAATGTACTTATACGCATATTTAAGGCGCTTACAGGTGCATTTTTTGTTTTGCTGATACGGATATATCAATACTTTATTTCGCCATTAACCGGCGCCTCATGCCGCTATACGCCAACCTGCTCGCAGTATGGTATTGAAGCTATAAAAAAATATGGTGCTTTTAAAGGCGGATGGCTAACTTTGAAACGCATTGCCAGCTGTAACCCCTGGGGCGGGCATGGGCACGATCCGGTGCCGTAAATACAATTAAAAATGAGCATTATACTTCAAATAGAAACCGCAACCACTGTTTGTTCTGTCGCGTTAGCTAAAAATGGCGAAACCATTGCCGTTAAACAGCTAAATGAGCGCAACATACATGCCGAGGTTATTACCCTTTATATTGATGAGCTGGTAGCCAATTGTGGTTTAAAGTATAATGATATTGATGCTATTGCAGTAAGCAGCGGCCCCGGTTCATATACGGGTTTGCGTATAGGCGTATCAACAGCTAAGGGTCTTAGCTTTGCGCTGGATAAACCTTTAATAGCCATAGAAACGCCGGAAGCAATGGCGCAAGGCATGCTGGCGGCAGGTAATATTGTTCCCGGCACTTTACTTTGCCCAATGATAGATGCGCGGCGCATGGAGGTTTATACCGCGCTGTTTGATGCTCAGGGTAATGTTGTAAAGCCGACGTCGGCCGAGATCATTGATGAGCACAGTTTTGCTGAACAACTGCAAACGCAAAAAATATTGTTTTTTGGCGATGGTGCCGAAAAGTGTCAAGCCATTTTAAGCAGCAGCCCTAATGCTCAGTTTAATACTGATTTTACAAACTCGGCAAAGCATCTTAGCCAAAAAGCTGCCGAAAAGTATGCTGCCGGTCTGTTTGAAGATGTGGCTTACTTTGAGCCTTTTTATCTGAAAGATTTCCTGATAGCTCAGAAAAAGAATTAATAGTTAGGATCTGATTTACCGAACAGTCCATCCCATAATTTGCCAAAAAAACCTTTATCGCCGGCGGGCGCTACACCGCTTGAGTTCATTCTGCGTTCAA